>JAAUSV010000198.1 GCA_012032525.1 Leptolyngbyaceae cyanobacterium SL_7_1 | reverse complement strand
CGTTGTTCCATTCTGTCCCTATGCTGGTTTCAAAGCATTTAGCGAAGCACAGACAGAGTATTTCTACGGGCGTGACCACTTTCTACGGAAAGTGACTGCGGCTGTAAGAACTAATGCTTTGTAGCGCTCGTAGGCGCATCGGGAAGTGGAAAACCTCGCTGGTACAGGCTGGGGTCTTTCCCCAGCTTCGGCAAGAAAAATTGATGGGGCACGGAGAGCAAATTCAGCAGACGGGCGATCGCTGGCAAGTTAAACGATTGACTCCTACTGAGCATCCACTGAAACAGTTGGCAGCAGCATTTGTCGAACCCCAACTTAATCAAGTTGAGCGAGCCGAACAACTGCGGCGGGCAGAAATTTTTTTAGAACAAGGTACTCAGGGATTAGCCCATTTGGTTCGTGCTACTCTGCCCTTGGAATCGGCGCTGGAAACTCAGGCACAATCGCGCCTGTTATTGGTGATTGACCAGTTTGAGGAATTATTTACCCGCTGTCGAGGTGAGCAAGCCATCCAAGAGCGGCAACAATTCATCAACTGTATAACCCATGCTGTGACAGAGGCAGGCGGCTACTTTAGCCTACTGATTGTGATGCGATCGGATGCGGTAGCGCAGTGTTCGTTGTACACAGAACTGGCAACCTTACTCCAACAGCACTCGATCACCATGCCATCAATGACCTATGAAGAGATCAAAGCCACCATTATTGCCCCAGCGGAAACAGCCGGAATTGAATGTGAACCTAGTTTGGTTTATACCTTGCTACTCGATACATTTGGGGCGTCGGGGGAGTTGCCTTTTTTGCAAGCAACCTTGTCAGAATTGTGGCGACGACAGGCAACTGGAAGTACTGATAGTGTCAACCAATTGACCTTGCAAGCGTATTTGGAACTAGGTGGCATGCGATCGACCCTGCAAACCCATGCTACTCAAGTGTTTTACACATTGACTCCGGCAGAACAACCGATCGCAAAGCGAATTTTCCTAGCTCTGGTGCAGTTGGGAGATTGCACAGAAGATACCCGACGACGTGCCCTCAAATCGGAATTAATCAGTGCTCAATTTCCGATCGAGCAGGTTGAGCCTGTATTGGAAAAGCTAGTGATTGCACGGCTGGTCGTTACCAATCAGGTGATAATTACGGCTCCCTTGCCTAAACAGTCTGCTGGTCAATCCCTTGGTCTCTTGAGCCCACGAATCGCCCATCGACTCTGCGAAAAATGGCTTGCGGCTGTTGTGAGTCGGCGATCGCCAGCCAATGGAGCCAATGTGCTGCTCAAAAGTGGGGGGAGATAGTGTTAGGACATTCATCCCATCCTCCACCCAGTTGCTGGGCAATCGGGCAAGCCAACCGCCGACTTCCCCTGCGTGCCAAATTGATCGAACCTCCCACTCGGTTTCCTGCTGCCATGAGACGATCGAGATTGCCCACGAGGCACTGATTCGCCATTGGTCATTGATGCGGGATTGGCTAGAGGAAGCCCGCGATCGCTTGCGCCAACAACGCCACCTTGAACAGGCTGCCCAAGAGTGGAACATCAAAGGACAACCCCACGACAGCCCCTATCTGTTGCAAGGGGAACGGCTCTCAGAGGCAGAAGAATTTTTAGCACAGTATGCTGATGAGCTATCGGCACTGGCTCAGTGGTATGTCGTGATCAGTCGGCAGGCACGACGACGAACCAATCAGGCTTCGCGATTCCGTCAAATTGCCATTCCTTCGGCGATCGCGGCTACCTTGTTGATGGTATTGTCGCCCCAGCGCCCCACTCCCATGGTGCTAAAATCCTACATTACCCAGATGGTGCGCTCTCCTAAACCAGCCCCAGTGGCGCCTCCTACAATAGCCTCTTCTCCCACCCCCCGTCCGCCTTTTAGCACTCCGGCGATCGCCTCGCAACGACCAGAGACGGTACAAACAGTGTTTCAAGCGGCATTGGAGCGATTCAATTTGCGGGTGAAGCTCTGGGAAGAGGGAGGAACAATTCAACAAATCGCTTTTAGTATCGATCGTCGCTACATTGCAACGGCAAGTGGAGATGGGATTATTCGATTGTGGTCAACCCGCTCTCCCTCCGATTCCTCAAGCCTCAAACCAATGCATGTGTTGCTTTGGCAGCCGCCAGCTCCCAGCGAAAAAACCACGTCGATTGCCAACTTGTTGATCAGCCCCAACGGTGAATTGTTAGCGGCTGTCGCCCAAAACTCCCGCCAAGTCAAAGTTTGGAATGTTAAGTCAGGGACTGAAGCTTATCAACTCGATCTTGCCCAACCAATTACCCAAGCTGTATTTAGTCGCGATGGCAATTGGATCGCAGTGGCCAGTGCTGACCAAACCGTGTCGCTGTGGCGTGCCCAAACTGGGAAATTGCAGACCCGGTTTACGTTGCAGGAGGACCAGAGTGATTTTTATTAGCGATCGCTACAGACCGAGTCTTAGGAAAGCCAAATGGTTTCCTTGATCCAGTGAGGCTCTATTGCCAGTAGCCCTTCTGCACCCTGGTTGTGCAGGGGTTTAGAGAAGAAATAGCCCTGACCGTATTCCGCACCTAACAGTCTGAGCTGAATGACCTGGTCTAGGGTTTCAACACCTTCCGCAATCACGTTCATCCCCAGGTTGTGAGCCAACGTGACGATCGCTCGGACGATTTCCTCGCTGTCATTGTCGCTGCCAATTCGACTGACAAAAGACTGGTCAATTTTCATGGTGTCAATGGGAAATCGGTGTAAGTAGCTGAGGGACGAGTAGCCAGTGCCAAAATCATCAATCAGCAATTGTACCCCCAGCGTCTTCAATTCCCTCAGCAGGGCTGTAGCCGCGTCCAGATTTTCCATCAAGGCGCTTTCGGTGATCTCTAGCTTGAGATTGATCTCCACTCCATCATCCAATAGTTTGGAGGCGTTCAGCAAACCTCTAACTTGTGCCACTAACTCCTGGGAAAACTGGCGCGGCGAGAGATTGACACTAATTGAAAGGGGCGGATGGTCGATAAATTGCTGTCGCCAGACTTGGATCTGATGCCATGCTTCCTGCAAAATCCACTGTCCTAGCGGCACAATTAGCCCCGTGTCTTCTGCAATCGGGATAAATTCTGCTGGAGACACCATACCCCGCTCTGGATGGCGCCAACGGACGAGTGCCTCGAATCCATTGACCTCACCCGATTCCAAATCCACGATCGGTTGATACCAAAGTTGAAACTCTCGATGGAATCCGTCAATTGCCGTTACTGCTCGTCTCAAGTCAGTCTCTAATTGCAGTAAATCGAGGGCGCGGGTGTGCATTGCCGTATCAAAGAGTTCGTGTCGCCCTCGACCCAAGGTTTTGGCTCGATACATGGCAGTATCGGCGTTTCGTAGCATGTCTTCTGGGCGATCGCAGGCTCGATCGTTAAAGGCAATCCCAATGCTGACGGTGGTGAAGACATCTTGCCCCTGCAAAGTTAAAAGGCGATCGCAGCGTCTGTTGAATCCGTTCGGCAAGCCGAGTCACATCGCTGGGGTCTCTCACCGACTCGACCAGAATCACGAATTCATCCCCACCCAAGCGAGCAAAAGTGTCGCCAGCACTAAGGCAGGTTTCTAGGCGACGGGCAATGGCTACCAGTAACTGGTCGCCAATGGTGTGTCCCAGGCTGTCATTAATCACCTTAAACCGATCGAGATCAAGAAACAGCACCGCGAACTGTCCCCCTTGGCGCTTCGATCGCTCAATCACCTGTCCCAAGCGATCGAGTAATAACGCTCGATTGGACAACCCCGTGAGGCTGTCATGCAGAGCGTCGTGAAGTAACTGTTCTTCTGCGCGTTTGCGCTCGGTGATGTCGGTCTGTGAACCCGCCATGCGGTAGGCAATTTGATTGCGATCGCGCACTGCCAACCCTCGGCTGAGAATCCAGCGATATTCCCCATCGCGATGCAACATGCGGTGTTCAATTTCAAATTGGCGCGTCAAGCCATCCCAGTGGGCGATCAACTGCGCCTGTACCCACTCTGCCTCGTCGGGGTGAATCCGACCGAGCCATTCCTCCGGTTGATTGCCAATTTCATCTTCGCTGTAGCCCAGCATTGCCTTCCAGCGGGGTGAGAAATAGATGTCGTTGGTTTTCAGGTTCCAATCCCACAGCCCGTCATTGGCTCCCTGAACGGCAAGGGCATAGCGTTCTTGGCTTTCTCTCAACGCTTCTTGAAACTGACGGCGATCGGTGACATCGATCCCCACAAACACCGCCGCCTGATCCTGGGCATATTTTTGAGCCACGATCAGGTAGCTGCGAGGACGACCGTTGACATCGGCTGCAATTTCCACAGAGCTTTCCTGCAAAGAACTGGCAGTAAACTGGCGAACAAACTCAGCAAACCCAGGACTAGCTGACATAAACCCCAACTGCTTGCCCACAAAATCTTCTGGGCGGACGTTAAACGTTGCTGCAAGATAGCGGTTGATCCCTAGATATCGTAAGTCCGAGGTAAACCAGGAGACACAGCCAGGAACCGCATCAAGTACGGCTTGGAGCTGATCTTTTGCTTGTTGCAAGGCCTCCTCTGCTTGTTTATGCTGGGTAATGTCACGGGCAAACACCGCCACTCCAGCGATCGTTGATCGGTGGAAATGATCGGGCGAAAGGCAACGTGAATGCAGGTGGATCGAGTGGCTAGGGTGTAGCCGATCTCGACTGAAAACTGCTCTCCCTGCAAGGCGCGATCGTAGTAGCTTGCCCACAAGGATTGTTGTTCTGGGGGTAGTGAATGCACCACATTTGTCCCAGCCTGCAACTCCACCCCATAAATTGCCGAAAAGTGGCGCTGGAACATGGAGTTGAGGGTGATGATGCAGTAGTGGGGATCAACCGACCAGATGGCGTGTTGAATGTTTTCAATCAACGCGACTAAGTTGGCTTCCCGTTGGCTAGGCAGTGGGTCGAGCCGATCGATCGCTGCCTGAGAGGGATGGGTGGAAATAGCTCCCTGGGGTGCGGTGATCGATTGTGAGTCCCCAACACCATTACTTGAGGCATTTAGTTTGATCATGGGGCGCGATCGGATTTGGGTAAGTAATGCAGGAACTTCAACAATCGATCGATAGATTCCCCGAACAGATAAGCTGTTATTGATAGCCGTGCGCCTAGTTTGTAGGATATAGAACTGAGGCACTGCCACCTCCCGGCGACGGTAGCCCTCACCCGTGGACAATTAGTCCAAGTTCTTAAAGTTCAATAGGATTGTTTAGAGGAAAGATTCGATATTAAGAAAATAGATCACATACATCAGGATGTGTGCTCAATCCTGCGTAATTCTTCGGAAATTTAAACTTCTGTCGTCAAAACCGCTGTCGTTATACAGTTCCTTTAAAAAGCAGGATTTCCCCTTGGATGGCTCAGACTCAGCTCAGGTTAGAATAGCTGGAAATGTCCATCTGAGCGTGGAAGCGGGAGTGTAGAAGTGTCTGAACAGGGGTATTTCCCAGAAGATGTTGTTCCACGATCATGGGGACATCGCTTGGCTTAACCCGGCAATACCAAGTGTTATCGGGCATCACCTGAACCGTTGGACCTGAGGAGCACTGCCCCATGCAATCGCTAGCACTAGCCAAGACTCCAGGAACTTGAGCTGCCTGAAATGCCGCCAACACCTCTGCGGCTCCACTACGACTACAGGAGCGATGTTGACAGACAAAAATACAGCGCCGCTGAGGAGCCGATCGGGGAGTGGAGGGGGAGGTCACAGGCAACCGTAATAAAAAATCTATCTTTAGTCTAGTTGACTTCTAACTGGATGCAAGACAATCCTGTGCAGAGGTGGCTATCTGTCAATCGCTCAATCGCTGAGTCTTGGCAAATAGGCTCTTTCAAAAATTAGGACTGCTCACTTAAAACCAACCCGTTTGACTCAGGCTGATCTCAGGCGTGCAGTCCCCAAGAAACAATTTTGAAATACAGATTTATTAAGAATTTCCAGAGCTATAGCAGACCGACATTTGCACCAGGCTTGCCAGTTGCCAATTCCACCTTCACGATCTTGCCGCCCATTTTCATGATGCGTTGTTGCTCTTTAAACCAGTTATCGTAGGGAACCAACTTAGTGAAATAAGTGTTTTGCAATTCCCGCTGAGTCCGAATCCGGGTTTGGCTGGGAACGCAGGCAGTAACTTTGAACATGCGCATAGCAGGAGTTCTCCTAACCGTAATCGAGAATAACAAATTGCTAGTGGACAAAAGTCGGGAATCTAGAGTCAATCCTAGACAGTCACAGCCAGAGACTAGCCCTTGACGCTCTAACACTCACTCCAGACTTCCCAGACCTCTGAGAGTTGGTGCGTTACCAGATGCTGCCTAGAGACCAACGGTCTAGGGAGAATCTAGCGATCGCCCAAAGTTAGCTCAAACCAGAGCAGATGTAGTCAAAGTAGACACCCATTTCCTTACCAGCGTCTGCACCCACCAAGCTAGCGGTGACTTCTTTCATCGCTTGAATGGCTTGTACGGTCGCTGCCACAGGTACACCGAGGGAGTTGTAGGTTTCTTTCAAACCGTTCAACACGCGCTCATCGAGGATGGAGGGGTCGCCTGCCAACATCGCATAGGTAGAGTAGCGCAAGTAGTAGTCGAGGTCGCGGATGCAAGCAGCATAGCGACGGGTGGTGTACATGTTGCCACCGGGACGGGTGATGTCAGAGTACAACAAGGACTTGGCAACGGCTTCTTTAACGATCGCCGCCGCGTTAGCACTGATGGTGGTTGCAGCCCGAACGCGCAATTCACCCGTTTGGAAGAAGCTCTTGAGCTTTTCCATTGCACCCGTATCGAGATACTTGCCCTGAACATCGGACGAGTTAATAACAGCCGTAATTGCGTCTTGCATAAGTTTGATTCCTCAAATCTCAATCATCTACAACGTCTAAAAACAGACTCGTGAGCCAGTCGGAGTTCGCCTAATTCACTGGGAAGTGGGCGATCGCCTACTGCATTGCGCCAATGATGTAATCAAAGTAGGAACCAGCCTCAGAAGCGTCTTCCGAAGACATCAACGAGGTGGCAACATTCTTCATGGCACGGATTCCTTCAGCCACAGCGGGAATGGGAGTACCCAGGGAGTTGTACATTTCGCGGACGCCGACGATACCCGATTTCTTCGATCGGGGTGATGTCGCCAGCAACGATGCCGTAGGTTACCAAGCGCAAGTAGTAGTCGAGGTCGCGCAGGCAGGTAGCGGTCATTTCTTCACCGTAGGCGTTGCCACCGGGAGACACTACATCGGGCGCTTTTGGAAAAGCTGGTCACCCGCTTGCTTGACAATCCGCTCGCGAGACTCGGTCAACACTTGAGCGATGCGCAGACGACGCTCGCCAGAGGTAACAAAGCTCTTGATCCGATCCAATTCACCAGGGCTGAGATAGCGAGCCTCAGCATCGGCATTCACGATTGACTTCGTGACAATACTCATGGGATGAATTCCTCCAAGAAATGTAAAACCAGAGTTGTTTTATAACTGGCGCTTACTTTGGGCAACTAGGCGCTAGCCGCATTGATTAAGCTACTACTGAAAGCTTAAGAATGTAGCCATCGCCAGCAAGCAATCAAACGCTTGATTAATGTATCCGATGTAGCGGTTTAATGCTACGGGAATTATTAAAAGTTTGATGCTCAGCTACCTTCCGCAAACATTTTGCGGCATTTAGTTCACATTCTGAGTTTGCTGGTAATATTTCGTAATATTTTTTCTCAGAACAACTTAGAACAAAAGGAAGGAAGAAGAGTGAGGGGTGAAGGCGAAAGGTTACTAGAAGGTTACTAACAGGTTGCGTTTCATCACGCGAGCAAACCCGCCAACCCCCCGCATGCCTCTTCCTTTGCTTCTTCCTTCATCCCTCACCCCTCCGCCTTCGTCCTCAACTGAGAGACGATCCGCATCCTTGGTTGTGGGTTAAACTGTTAATTCTAATCGCTTAACTTTAACTGCTTAGCGATCGCCTTGGGTCTTACTAAAGTATTTGTTATGTATTGGTCTTGGAAGTAGAAGCGTGGATATTCAAATTGGCAGGGGCAAAACGGCTCGACGAGCCTATGGTATCGATGAGATCGCGCTCGCTCCCGGACAGCGGACGCTCGATCCTCAGTTAGCCGACACTCGTTGGCAAATTGGTGGCTTGGAACGGGAGATTCCCATTATTGCCAGTGCCATGGATGGGGTGGTGGATGTAAAGATGGCGGTGTTGCTCTCCCAAATGGGAGCGCTGGGTGTGTTGAATTTAGAAGGAATTCAAACTCGCTACGCTGATCCAGACCCGATCCTCGATCGCATCGCTTCGGTGGACAAGCACGAATTTGTGCCCTTGATGCAAACGCTCTACACCGAACCCATTAAACCAGAATTAATTGCTCAACGAATTCAAGAAATCAAGCAGCAGGGGGGCGTAGCAGCAGTCAGTGCTACCCCGTTGGGTGCTGCTAAGTACAGCACTATCGTTGCGGAAGCCGGGGCAGATCTGTTCTTTATTCAGGCAACGGTGGTTTCAACCGCCCATCTATCGCCGGACTCGGTGACACCCCTAAATCTAGAAGCATTTTGCCAAGAAATGCCCATGCCTGTAGTCCTGGGTAACTGTGTCACCTACGAAGTGACGTTGAACTTGATGAAAGCAGGTGCGGCAGCCGTGTTGGTGGGAATTGGTCCGGGCGCAGCCTGTACCTCACGTGGCGTTTTGGGAGTGGGAGTGCCTCAGGCAACGGCGATCGCCGATTGTGCGGCTGCTCGCGATCACTACCATGCCGAAACCGGGCGTTATATTCCAGTGATTGCAGATGGTGGATTGATTACGGGTGGTGATATTTGTAAATGCATTGCCTGTGGAGCAGATGGGGGTGATGATTGGATCTCCGTTTGCCAGAGCGGCTGAGGCTCCTGGTCGTGGCTATCACTGGGGCATGGCAACCCCTAGCCCGGTCT
>JAAUSV010000197.1 GCA_012032525.1 Leptolyngbyaceae cyanobacterium SL_7_1 | reverse complement strand
CGACCGTGCATTTTGGTTGAAACAGGAGAAAGGTATGAATTAGTACAACCCAGTCAGAATCAAGCTTTGCAGTAGGCTCTCTTAAATTTGTCGTTTTTCTGTCTAGACAATGGGGTACACCTTAAATCTATGCTCCGGCGATCCCGCTGTTGCTGCATACTTGCCTGTTGTTGGTGCAGCGCCAAATATTGCAATACCCGTCGTTTATCACTCCCACGATAGCGATTGAGCTGGTCTTGCCATTGCTCTAACAAAATACGGGTCGATTCCTGATAGAACTCAGCACGAGAACGGGGTAACTCAAATGCCGGATCAGTGTAGAGATGGGCAATAATAGTCAGCAATAATGGATTGCGGGCTAGTGCCATGATTCGAGGGCGATCGCGCAAAGTTTGCATCAGTTGGTCGATTGACTTTCCGGCAGGGATTTCTCGTTGCCATGCATTTAGAAAGTGGCGCATTTGTTGATCGGTGAATTCCACCACTCTCAAGGTTTGGTCGGCTTCATGGGCAAACTCGTTGTCGTAAACCTGAGTTCGGCAAGTCACAATCAACCGACAACGCTGGTGCTCATCCAGGCTCTTTAATAAATCACTAATACACTGCGCCAAAACGGGGCGAATGCTGCTATTCACCTCATCCAACCCATCCAGCAGTAACATCAATTTGCCATGTTTGAGGCTGTGACGAACGAAGCGATCGGCATTGGGAAAGCGATTTCGCTTAAATGCCTCGACAATTGCCGTAATAAGTTTCTCCTCTGTGAGATTTGAGTCGTTTAGACGATGTAGCTCTACCAAAACTGGTACAGGTCGATTTTCTAACTCAGGCAGCCGCCCTTTGCCATAAGAGAATGCTATGTGCTTCAAGAGCATTGTTTTTCCGGAGCCTGGGATTCCCGTAATCATCAGTCGGCGGTATTGGGCGATCGCCCAATATGCATCCACTTGCTTACCGTCACTTGACCCTGACACCTCTAACGGTACAAAGACTTCACCCATCTCCAACGGCTCATGATTTACGCGAAATGGAATTTTGAGCCGCTGATGGTTGTCTATTAATGCCTCACGGTATCGTTGGAGCGCCCAACTCTCAAATAGAGGAGTTCCAGCAAATCGCTCATACACCCAGTCATCGATCGCTTTCACTGATGTCATCCATGCTTTGCCAATGGCATCCCGAAACCAGGCAGCGACAATACCTAAAACAGCTAACAGAAAGGGAATTAGCAAACCCTGCTCAAAAACCTTCCTAAGAGCAACTAGAGGATCGCGTTTTCTATTCTCATCCTGGTTGTTGTATTCCTGTTCGTAGGTGTTTGCGATCGCCAATTCTATCTGAGCAATGTCTGGTGCTGAAAGATCAGCTTTCCAGTCAGGATGCAGGGCTGTGAATCGTTTGATTACATACTCTGTCCGCTTTGCCTGCTCCGCCTCAACATCTTCTTTTGCCTGTTGCTTGATTTGGTAGCATAGAGTCGCAGGGACAAAACAATCCGATGAGGCTGGGGAAGATATTTGGGGATTGGGTAAAACGGTCTGTGGCTGTAGCGGTGTAATAGTTCCGAGTATCAGAGAGAGTGAAAGTGTCAACACAAACAAGCTCAGGAGTCCGTAACGTTTGAGAGCAAACGGCTGTTGGTTGGTCAACTGCTTTGTCATGTTTTTGAAAACTTCTCTAGCAAGGATGGGGGGAGGGGCGATCGCAGTTGCAACGCTGCCTACGGAGAGGCGAGCTTGGGGCAATTTACTTACTTACATGGAAAGTTAAATAGCCTTCAAGGTAATAATCAGATGGTTTCTGGGAGGATTTCTTATAATCGGCGGGGCTGCTCATATTCGTTTGTAAATACAAATGCCTCTACTTGCTTTACAGTATCCAGTTCATCAAAAATAAGTTTTGCATAGATCTCGGCATAGCTAGCAGCCTGCTCCTCAACAGTTCGCCGTTTCTTGCGGTTGCTCCCTCTTCTGGTTGAACCAGTGCGCCCTGTGCTTTGGAGGTCAATCCATTTCACCTCAACAATAGCAAAACGACCGTTCCCATCGGTAAACACCAAGTCTCCGCGTCCTCTATCAGTTCGACCGGGTTCTACCTCCCATTCGTCCTCAATCACATACGGATAGTTGGGAAGTAATTGCTTACCATCTAAGACAAGTTTTCGTTTTAAGGTGTATTCATTATTCTTGTCCCAATCTCGACCTTCAAAGTATGCATGAAGTACTTGATTACGATGCTCAATTTCACGCTGATCCACAATGACTTCAGGTAAAAAAATAACAGTACTGCCGTCTACTTCATCCTTTCATGAGGCAGTTCCCTAAGTACAGGACAAAAATTGTAGAGCATCCAAAAAATCATCCATTTTCTGTTCTAAGTTGAGCATGATATTACGGAGATAGTCGAGACCATAACGAAAGAGGCTCTTGGCTTTGCGCCCGTGTTTTTTGAGGCGCAGAGGCTTGAGTTGATGGAGCCACTCGCCGATGAGAAAGACCCAACACAGAGCGAGTAACAGCAGCGCCAGCAGTTTACTAAGTCGTTCACCATCGGTGAGATGAGTCGATTCCAGGCAAAATCCACGAGTTTTGAAAATGCCAAATAAGGTTTCAATGCCCCAGCGTTTGGCATAATCAGCGATGGCAGATTGCGGTGCCCGTTGAGAGGCAACCACGAGCAAGGAACCATCCTCTAGACGCAAAGCAGCGATGTAGACCCATTGCCCCCACAGTTGCCGTTTATCGCGCAGCACCGTAGATTCTCCAGGCTTGAGATGCCCAAACACGATACTGACCTTGAGGGAGCGATGACCTTGTTTGAGCGTGTGATTCTCCCGAATCCGAATGCGAAATGGGGGGAGGGGGTCAGTGAGCAGGTAACTCAACCAAGCGCTACCCACAAACTCTCGGTCAGCCGTCAGGCAGGCAATCTTGCGCTCGCCAAAGTGTTCTAAAAATTGGTTGAATAGGCTGATGCGTTCATCACTATTGGAATTGCCCCGTTTATCCAATAGACACCACCTCAGTGGAAACGCCACACCCTCATGCACCACACCCAACATCAGGATATTGAAAATACACTCGCCAAACTGCCATTCGGTGCGGTCGAGGGAAAGCACCCAAGGTTCTGGAATGTCCATCAGCTTCACCACGGTTTGAGCAACCTCCGCATAATCGAGTTCATACTCACGAAAAAATCGCTGAATCCGCTTGTAGTGAGAATCAGTTTGAGCCTTGCCTGAAAACGCTGTGGCAAGTTCAGCAAAGTTGATGGTCTTAACACGCAGCAGGGCAATGAGAAAAGCGGCAAGAAAACTCAGTCTGGCTCCATGCCAAGCCAAGTGGGGACGCAACGCCTCGCGTAGTAGAGTAACCTGATTCATAGAGGGTTTCATGGTTAAAGAATGTCGTAATTCTCATGAAACCCTTTCCTACTCAACTTTCGCAAGCTTTTGTCCTGTACTTAGGGCAGTTCCATAATCCTGAGCAACAAAAGTTACTTGCGTCCGGTGAGCCTCACCATCACACCCCCTCCACCCCAATCACCAAAATCCTCACCCGCGTCAACTGCGATCGCAACTGCGCCCAACTACGAAACGCCTGCAACCGCTGCTGATCCACCGCATTCAACTCCGCCAAATACTGAGGCGTCGTGATCGAATCTGCCACAAACCGATAATTCGTCGTCAACACCTCCAACCGCAACGTCGAGCGTCGCCCCATCTCCTGGTAGCCCTGAAACTCCCGGCGAAACGTCTCAAACTCCAACACCTGCAACAACACCTCCTCCCGCAAATTATTCGCCATCTCCGCCCGATGCCGCTCCACCTCCGGCTACCTTCACTTGCGGGTCAGCGATCGCAATCTGCCGACTCTGCTGCGCGTCTGACCCGCCCGAAATCCCGCGAAACAACGGCATCCCAATCAACGAGAGAATGTTGTTAATCCTCCTTACTGGATTGACAAAGATATCTAGCCCATTCCCCAAAAACCCCGCTCTTCGTAGAATGGTTGGAATACACTAGATGCAGGTGAACCCTAGCCAGGAGCTAGTCCATGACGACCACTGCCCAAAAGCTCACCTTTGAGGAATATCTTGTCTATAGGGATGGCACTGATACCCGCTATGAGCTTGTTGATGGAGAACTCGTTTGCACGAGTCTGGGAACTGGGAAACATGGAGCAATCATTGAATTTTTAAATGATGAATTTCGTGACGAAATCAAACGTCAGCAACTTCCCTGGACTTCTAAGCCAATGATGGTCGGAGTCCGCTCTCCCCGTGGCAGACGTTGGGACACCTCTCGCATTCCTGATGTGACTGTTTTGGCTCTGGCGCAGTGGGAGGCAATGGCAAACCGGGAAGCCGTGATTGACTTCAATGAGCCACCCCCGCTCTTGGTGGTTGAAGTGGTTAGTCCGTCTACTAAAACGGATGACTACCGTTCTAAGCGCTCTGAGTATGGTGTACTAGAAATCCCTGAATACTGGATTGTTGATCCTTTGGAAAACAAAGTCACTATTTGTGTTGTAGAGCACCAGTTTTATGATTCCAGTGAATACTGGGGCAATGACTTGGTTCAGTCCCCCACGTTTCCATCTCTCAGTCTGACTGCTACTGAAATTCTGATGGGTAAGCGGTGACAGAGGCGATCGCCATCCAAGTCAAGTACCTACACTGCTAACCAAAAGCTGGGTATCTGCTTGTTGCATGAGCATGAGGGTTGTAGCGGGAATTCGATCGGGTTCGCGATCCCACCAAATGAAGGTGTGGGTGTCGAGCAGTAATTTCATGCTTCTCCTAACCAAAACTGATCTGGCAGTGGCGCATCAAACTCGTCTGCCATCCAATAGGCGGTGTTTTTGTGTAAGCCGGGTGTGCGTTGCTTGGTGGGGAGGGGCGCTTTCTGGCGGAGAAAGGCGGCAAAGTCTAGGACTTGTTGTTGCTGCTCTGGAGGGAGTGAGCGGACTTGCTCCAATGAAGCTTGTTCGATATCTATGTGTGTTTCTGCCAGGGTGCTGCCTTAATTATGAATCGCTAGGGTTGTATCTTGCGATTGATTAGGGAGTGCAGCGAGGGGGGGGCGATCGGCTCCGCGTTTGTGTCGCAATGGGGTTTAGTATGGGCCAGTTGATTAGAGGGAGGGGGGCGATCGCGCTAGTTGGGGAAAGGTGGAGAAATCGACCACGTTATTGTCAGAATTTAAGCGGGTGGTGGATGACGACCCAGCAATTCCTCTTCTGCCCGAATTGCCAACATGACTGGGCGATTTAAACCAAGTGCTTGAACGGTCGCTCGACCCGTAGCTGTTAGCCCAACCACTTGCGCGCCATCCCAAGCGAAGTGTTCTTTCCACGCCTGTTGGCGCGGATTAAAATGAAGACAATTTTACCTGTCTCCGAATCTTCTAGTGTTTGTCGTGCGCCCTTGCGAAGGGAGCAAGAAACGCAGGCAAGAGCCA
Organism: Leptolyngbyaceae cyanobacterium SL_7_1; assembly: GCA_012032525.1. Taxonomy (GTDB): domain Bacteria; phylum Cyanobacteriota; class Cyanobacteriia; order Elainellales; family Elainellaceae; genus JAAUSV01. Next base: position 3,593 of record JAAUSV010000197.1, on the reverse strand, counting down.
AATTTTTAGCCGTCGTTTCGCCACTGGCTACTACAGGAATAATGTGGTCGATGTGGAAAGTAGCGACTTGACCAATTTGTGATATCTTGCAGTATTCACAACGGTTATCGGCTCTTTGAATCACTAACCGACGGAGAGAGGCTGGGATCGCTGCCATTTATATTGATTTCATCACCCGTGTTGAGCGTAACCGCAGTAGCGATAAAAATTCTGCCAACTCAACCAGTCCTTCTGCCTCTTGTCGTTCTGCTTGGGACAACGGATCACCTTGATCTTGACGGTCTAGCAGAAACTGTAACCGCGCTTGAACTGCCTGAGGAAACTGGAATTGGGTGAGTTCGATGGGGATCTCAACAACTTCAGGCATAGGACAATGGAATTGGTGGAGTGTGCTGTAGTTTTATTGTAGGTGAAAGGTAGAGAAGGAAATAGTTGTTGCGATCGACCCTTCCATTGGTAGGGGGGCTTTGGATGAGCAAGCATGGAAGTATAACTGGATGATAATTCTGTTGCGATCGGCTCCTCGGCTATGTCGGCATGGGGTTTATTATGTGCCGGTGGATTAGAGGGAGGGGGGCGATCGCAATGCCTCTCCTATGTCGAATCTGAAGAATATACAGAAAGATTCTGCCTATCCACCTGAATGGGCATATTATGCGGAAAGATTCTACCTAAGCAGTGGATTTGAGGTGTTATGCAGAAGGATTCCGTCTATCCTTCCAATTTGGGATCTTGGGCGGAAATTTTCTGCCTAACAATAGTTATGCTGCTGATTGGTCGGTGAAAGCTTAAGTGAAAGGTCACTGGTGAGTGTTCAGCGCCAAATTAGATAGAGAAAGTGTTGCACTTGGCAGATGGTCTTGTTTGGAGTAAAGCTTAGCAACCATTTCGGCACGAGATGAAACCTCAAGCTTGCGAAACATACGCTTCAAAGCCTGTTTTACAGAATTCTCCGTAATCCAAAGTGCATTTCCGATTTCTGCATTGGTTCTCCCCAGAGCAACTAGTTCGGCAACTTGCAACTCACGAGGTGTTAAGCAATTAGGACTCAATGGTTGCTGCTGTACGTCCTTTGGCGTTGTGATTTGCGTGAGTCGCACGGTTGCAGTCCAAACCGATAAGTGTAAACAGATTGCACTTAAATCAGCTAAATTTTGGGTATCAAAAGCGAACATTGACTTGTCACGGGTGCAGCCCACGGCACCTACTAATTGACCCCGATCGATGATTGGTCCTGCCATCACATGCCAATGATCGGGACGGGGACACATGATTGCCCATGTCTTAGGGGATATTACTAAGCCTTCATGGACAGGTGTATGGCGCTCCGCTAAGTAACGCGCCACTGGATTATGCTCAACCGATAACGCGACTTTTAGCACTTTTTGAAGCTTGCGATCGGCTAAAAGCTGCTTGAAGAAAAATATCCCTGATCGCTTGGCGATAAAATACTCACCAATTTTTGGGGCAAGGGACGATCTCAGAGCGGTTTCATCCTTCACCTGGCTGATGGCTTCAAACAAAAGCTGTAAGGGACTGGTCATAGGTCAAAGTTTGGTCTGAAGTATACCCGATTGAGGTCTAGAAGCCTTGAATGGCTCGGCTTATATTACCCTCATAGTCCCAAAAACAACTTGATATGACAACTGCTTTAGATTGCGATCGCGCCCCCTCTCGTTGGATGCAGATAGGTTTTTATGCGATTTCAATCATCTTTAATATCTGCCTGATTGCTCAGTTATTAACCGTTGGAGTTGCCCACTTTTACAATCCTTCCTGGTGGAATATTCATGTTTGGCTAGTGCGAGGGTACGGTGGACTCTCGTTAGTATTGCTGGGATGGGCGTTTGCTGCCCCATTCTCACGCAAAACACGATATCTCTCTGCAAGTCTCCCCCTGTTGCTTGGACTGCAAATTGCCAGCATTCATCTAAAAAGTCCGTTGCACTTAGAGGTTCTTCATCCTCTGATTGGATTCACGTTGCTCTATGTTTCTTCAAGCCTTGTTCACACTACATCACGCATTGTATTACCCACTGCCCAATTGACTCATCAAATTTGAGAGATAGACATAATGCAAAATGCGATCTTCAGTCCTTTTTTGCGATGGTGTTTCTAACACTTCTAGTCTGGGTGTATATGTACATCCGTCGCATCAGTTTTATTACAAGCAGAAAACTTGCTCCAAAGGATCTTACCCCTAGTGCATTTGCACAAAACTCACCACCAAGTGTATCCAACCCATCGGATAATCTCAAGAATCTGTTCGAGATTCCGATCATTTTTTATGCACTTGTCCTATACCTCTTTATCACAAACCAGGTGGATGCCGTGTATGTAAGCGCCTCATGGGTCTTCGTTGTGTTTCGAGCATTCCATAGCTTTGTTCATTGTACATTTAACCGCATCATCCTTCGGTTCTACCTTTATCTATTTGCTACGATTGCAGTGTGGTTCATTGCGATCCGCGCATCCCTTGCTCACTTTAGCGTATAGATATGCTTGTGTACTGACGCAGCATAACAAGCGCAATGTACCGGAACTTTGAGAGTATACTGGTTGGTAGCCAGAGTTGTCTGAGTCCGGTGATTGCGAACGTTATACTGCTCAAGTTATCGGTGGAGACAACATTTGCAGGCTCTCTGTAGGCTGCATAAATTAGAGTTTTTTCAAGCTAGTTTTCAATTCTGAAATTAGTGAGTACAAGGTCAAACCAGGAAAGCTTGTTTCGGACTGAAAGACAACACCAACAGGTAGCTTTAGATCTAGTTCTGAGATATTTCGAGTGATTGTATGGAGTGGAGGGGAAGCGATCGCGGCAGCAGGTATGACACCTACTCCTAAGCCACATCTCACCATTTGTTTGATTGCTTCCAGACTCATCACTTCGATACCTGAGAAGGGATTAATTCCGTGAGGGAGTAAGGCTTTCTCTAAAATATTGCGATATGGACAATGTTCCTCGGTGAGGATCAAACGCTCTCCGACCAATGAGGAAACTGAAATTCGATCTAATGTTGCGAATCGATGTGTTTTCGGGATTAGCAGTGCGATCGGATCTTGAAATAGCAATTCAAAAGCTAAATCTAAATTTGCATTTGGGGGTGAACAAATGGCAACATCTAGTAATCCAGCCGCCACACGCTGACTAATCACTTGAGTCACCCCGACTTCTAAAGTCAGACGTACTTTGGGGTGTTCACGGCAAAACTGTGCCAGCACCGTAGGCAAATGAACACTTGCAACAGGTTCAATTGACCCGATTCGTAAATGCCCAGCTTCTCCGGCAACTAAATCAGTCATTGTTTGCTGTAAATTAGCTGCACGATGAAGTAGATAATCAGCGTGATCTTGAAGGGTTCTGCCAGCAACAGTTAACTCTGTGCGCTTGCCCCGACGAGAGAAGAGTTTTATTCCTAGCTCTGCTTCTAACTGCTGAATATGTAATGTGATTGTAGATTGTGCGTACTGAAGCTTCTCAGCAGCTTTCTGAAAGCTGCCTTCTTGCACAATCGCCTGAAAGGTTTGTAGATGACGAAATTCCATAAGATGTTATCAGTAAAAATGAATCTAAAGTTCACTTAATTCATTTT
>JAAUSV010000196.1 GCA_012032525.1 Leptolyngbyaceae cyanobacterium SL_7_1 | reverse complement strand
ATTGAAAAACCCATTGGACGACGGCTTGGCAGCCGAGGGGATCACGGAACGATCGCTGAGGGGTCAAGGTGGAGGGCGTTGTGGGATCAACTGGGGCGGAGGAGATGGGGCGATCGGGGGACTCTGTTGTAGGAGGCGCTGGGGGAGGCGGCAGGGGAGTTTCTCCAAAATTAAACTCATCGAGCAACAAGGGGAGGGTGTCAATGTCTGCCCCAATGGCACTATCGGCTTCCGAAGGCGTGGGAATGGCTAATTCATCCAAGCTGGCGACTCCACTGTGGCGCTGAGACCCATCCTCCCCGCTTTCCGACTGGTTCCAATACTCCGCAAACCCCACCAAGATCAACAACATCAACGTCGCCGATCCCCACACCGCAGGACGCTTCAAAATGCGCAGTCGTGCTTTGAGATAGCGCACAGAATAGTGCATTGAGACTGGAAGTCGATCGAGCAGTCGCATGATTCTTCCTCAGTTTTTGGGCAGCGATTAGTCAGTATCCTCACTCTTCATTCTTCATTCTTCATTCTTCACTCTTCACTCTTCCTAACGTGCTGCCCGAATTAGTAGAAATACTCCTACCGCCACCCCAAATAGATTCGGTAGCCAGGCTCCTAGGAAGGGGGACATGAGACCGACCTGGGCGATCGCCCCTGTTGTCACCATAAATAAATAATAGGCAAAAATCATCACGACGCTGATAGCAAAGCTCGTCGCCCTGCCCGTTTTGCGCAACATGGTTCCCAGTGCGGCTCCGACTAAGCCAAACGCCACACAAATAAATGGCAACGCCACCTTTTGATGAATCCGCACCTGCAACTCCAAAATCTTGCCTTCATTCCCGGTTGGGCGAATCAGATCGAGGTATTCTAGCGACTGGGCAATGTTCATCTCGCCATAGTCGCGACGGCGGGCGGCAAGGTCTAGGGGTTTACGAGGCAGTTTAAGTTGTTGTTCCTCAAAGGTGGCAATGTTGCTAAAGGAACCATCGGCAGAGACAGCATAGATGGTGCCATCAAAAAATTCCCAGAGACTATTGGCGAAGTCCCAGGTGGCGGATCTGGCCACGATAATCTGGTTTAGCCCTTCCCTGGAGAAATCAAGGATTGATAGCCCCCGCATTTCTTCGCCATCAAACTCGCGGGCGTAGAAAATCCGGCGCAATTCTTGATTTTTATCGCCGTCATCTTCGACCACTTCCTCAAACTGTTGATAGAGAATATTGTCTTCCTGGAAATTAGGCTTTTCCTCGTCCAGCGCTCTAGCGAGGGTAGTGGCGGCTCGATAGTTTGAGGCAGGCACGATCAGCTCATGGAAGGCAAAGGCGATGCCCGTTACCAAAAAACACAGGAGCACCGTGGGCAAGATCAATCGATAAACACTGACGCCACAGCCCCGCATTGCCACCAACTCACTGTCGCTGGAGAACCGACTGTAGGTTGTCAGGGTCGCCAGCAGAGTGGACATGGGAAAGGAATAGACGATGAACTGGGGCATGGAAAGTAGGATCACCTCGATCGCCACTCGGATCGGCAATCCATATTCCGCAATTTGCCGAATCAGCTCAAACACCGTTCCCACCGACACCCCTAGCGATGAAAATGCTCCCACCCCAAATAGGAATGGCGGCAACAATTCCATCCCGATGTAGCGATCCATAATCGGTAGCTGGGGTAGCCACAGAGAGGGGCGCAGCGGCTTAAAGGAGGGTGAAAGTCCAGAAGTCATGCACTCAATACCAAGATGGACACAATAGTAGTTATAGCAATAGCGGTTATAGCAGTTGGGAATCGCTCCTTAGGGTTGGAACGCATCGCCCAGGTAATATTGACGCACCAAGGGATTGCTGTAAAGCTCGTCGGGACTGCCGATCGCCAAAATTTGCCCATCGCGCATAATATAAGCCCGATCGGTAATTGCCAGGGTTTCCCGGACATTGTGATCGGTGATCAAAATTCCCATGTGGCGATCGCGCAACCGAGCCACGATCGATTGGATTTCAGAAACAGCGATCGGATCAACCCCGGAAAACGGTTCATCCAACAGCAAAAATTTGGGACCTTCCATCCCCGCTGCCAAGGCTCTGGCAAGTTCTGTCCGCCGCCGCTCTCCACCAGACACCTTGAAACCGGGAGTCGTGGCAACTTTTTCCAGGCGAAATTCTTTGAGTAACTGCCGCAGGCGATCGCCCTGTTGATCACGGGGCACATGGGTCTGCTGCAACACCAGGAGGATATTTTCCTGGACGCTGAGATTACGAAAAATACTGGGTTCCTGGGCTAGGTAACCAATTCCTAGCCGCGCCCGCTTGGACATGGTGTAGGAGGTAATGTCGAGGTCATCCAGCCAAACTTTGCCCTGATCGGGCTTTTCCAGCCCGGTGGCAATGTAGAACGTGGTGGTTTTACCCGCACCATTGGGACCGAGCAGCCCGACAATTTCCCCTCTAGCCAGAGAGAGACTGACGCGATTGACAACGACGCGCCGTCCGTAGGATTTATGGATGTTTTCCAGCACAATTTTCAAATGCTTACTCTCGGTGCTGCAAACACGAACAAAGGGTGGTTTTGATTGTATCAGAGGGAGTTGCCGCTTGATCAAAACGGGGATCAAGGGCTGATGGGAGTTTTAAATTCAGGTTTGGGGTTAAAGTCTGACGGGGTTGCGGTGCCCGTTGGCGTGGTGCCCGCCGGAGTCAGGGGGACATTGGGATCGTCCACAATGTAGATTGATTCCACCTGCTGTCCGCCCACCGGAGTTGCCACAAAGCGTCCTTCATCGATCAGATAGGTGACGCGCTCTCCCCGCAAACTATTGCCCGCTTGCAGGACGTAAACGTTGCCACTGAGGACGATGCGACGCTCCCGGCTGTAATACTGTGCCTGCACCGACGTGGCTTGTATTTGTCGGGCTGGATAGGTAATTTGCACATTGCCACGGGCGGTGATCACCCCCGTGACCGCATTGGCTTCTTGAATATCAGAGCGCAGCGTCAGAGGTTGATTTGCCGCTGCCGTCTGAGCGGTGGCGGGTGCAAGGGAAGCGGGGATAGCGATCGCCCCCAAGAGGCTGAGTCCTGCTGCGATCGTAGCTGTGAGCTGACGAGTAACCATAGAAACTAAAAGGGCGTGGATTGGATTACAAAATTCAACTATCGATCTTTTCCCAGGATAGTTGAGGCTCTAGACAAAATAGCAAGGTTTATCAAGAGTTATCACTCAAGCCTGACCATTCTATTGCTTTTAGTGAGATTAATCATCCAGACGAAGGTAGCGACGTTGGAACCGATCGCAGAGTTCCAGCCACTCCACTCCGCCACGATTTCAGATTTAGAACTCCCTAAGGGAGATACTATGGTCTAACCGACTTTGTGCCATCGTCATGCCACGCTCTACCAAACCGATCGACTTCTACCCACCCCAGTTAAATCGTGTCGTGGTCTGGATGATGCAGCAGCTTTCCCACTGGATTGGGCATTGGTATTATCGGATGAAACTGGAGGTGCAGGCTGATGATGTGGAACAGCTCAGACAGCTCCAGGGAAAACGGCTACTGCTGCTGTCCAACCATCCCACCTTTCACGATTGGATTGCCATTTTTTTGCTGTCAGCTCGATCGGGCGATGCCTTCCACTACCTCGCCGCCTATGAACGCTTCAAAGGATTTCGAGGGCGGTGGTTACAGTGGTTAGGAGCTTACTCGATTCGGCGGGATTGGGCGATCGCCCTAGTGTTGCCAAGACCCTGGAACTGATGATGCATCCCCACTGCCGATTGGTGATTTTTCCGGAGGGCGGCTGTTCTTTTCAAAACGATACGGTGATGCCCTTTCGCCCCGGTGCGATCCAGGTTGCCCTACAAGCCATGAACAAAGCTGCCAAACAGGGGGAGTCGATCGGCGATTTCTACGTCATTCCGGTGAGTCTCAAATATTTCTACACCGTGGATATGACGCCTGTGATCGAAAATACGTTGTACCGCTTGGAACGGGCACTGATGGTGCCGCCTCTGGAAACGCCCTATGAACGGTTGCGATCGATCGCCGAACAAGTTCTGATCACCCTGGAGAGGGACTATAACCTGCATGACGCCGCCATTGATGGGTTGGCATGGAACGATCGCATCCCTCGGCTCAAACACCACGTGCTCGATGCCTGCGAAAAGATCTTGGGCATCAGCGCCTCCCCCGCAGAGCAGGTACGAGAGCGGGTTTACCGCATTCAGTACACGCTAGAATCCAATGCGGAGCAACTGGCGGGAGAAGAATTCTGGACCTACGATGCCATGCACCGAGCAGCCGCACGACTGCTCAATTTTGATGCAATTTACGATGGCTATGTGGCAGACCACCCCACCCCAGAGCGATTTCTAGAAACCTTAACTCGACTGGAACGAGCGGTGTTCAATATCGATCAACCACCCCCCAAGGGCTATCGTCGGGTGCTGGTGCGCTTGGGGGAACCCCTCAATCTCAAGGATTACTTCAGCAACTACCAGCGCGATCGCAGTGGCACGATCGCCACCCTCACCAGCCAAGTCCAACACTCCATCCAACACAATCTCAATCAGTTGACTAAACCCTCCCCCGCTCCACACCCTATCCGCCACTAATCTTTGCCTTGTATCCCAGTTTTGTCAAAATTGGCAGGAGAGTCTGGGTGTGGTCGCCTTGAATCTCGATTTCATTGTCCTTAACGGTTCCGCCTGCGCCACACTGGGTTTTGAGTTGCTTGAGCAACGCCGCCAGCGTTTCAGGTTTCGCTTGAAATCCTGTGATTACCGTCACCGTTTTGCCCTTGCGTCCTTTTCGCGAAGCTTGAATGCGAATATTCTGCTGATTGGGCGGCAACTCGGAGATGGGTCGTTCGGTGGCGTCCGGTCGGGCGGTAGCACCAAACTCAGAATAAACCGTGCGATCGCCAGAGGAACCAGAATGACGAGGTGAAGAGGGCATAATCCGACTACTGATTTAATCCTGACTTAGTTACTGTAATTAATGAGTATTCCTACTCTTGCTGGCAATAGGTATTGACCTCTTCCACCAATGGAGCCTCCTGCCCGGTCGCTGTTTGCAGGGCGTTGTAGGCTTCCTCCGCCGCCTGGGTATTCTTCTCGTTTACCGCCGCCACAAGCGCACGGGAGGCACGGCTAGTTTCGGCATACATCGTTACGAAGCGCCCCTGGTATGCCTGAAGCTGCTCATCGGGCAGTTCCAACGCCTGCATCTCAGTGGTGGCTTGGTCAGCAGTGTCGGCAATTTGGATCATGGCGTTGACATCCTGCGGCTCTGATGTTGTGGTAACAGTTTGCACCGATTCCACCGCCTTGTTTGCCACTTCGATCAGTTGGTTGCACTGAGACACCTTGCTGGCACTGCAACTCGCGGTTAGGGTGCCAAATCCGATCGCCAATGTTGCGCAAACTGTCCGTTTCAACGCGAGAGCCATGCAGAATCTCCTAGGGTAGGTGGGGTAGATCGGCATTATAACCGTCAGAAGCTACCCTTCTTGAGGATTGAGGCGCATCATTTCCCAAGTGGTATAAGTTCCGATCGGACTCCAGAGCAAATAGGGAAGCAATAAGAGTGTAGCCGATCTGGAAATCGGAAAGACCGCGATCGCTAAAATTAGGGCAAGAACAAAGCCTAACCCACCCACAATCGTTCCTACTTTCAAGCTTTTTAGGAAGAGGGTTGCCGGACTGTATGCCAACGTCACCAGTTCTACCAAAATGTAAAACCCCATGAGAAACCAGGTTTTGGAGCTACCCGGTCCGGCTTGCCATACTTGAATGGCAGAGATGGCACCACAGGTAAATACAAACGTCCAAATAAACGGAATCAATGGCTCAAATGTCAACCAGCGGGGACGCTGTAGTCGTCTAAACCACTTAATCCCACTGGGTCGGACTAAGCTACCTCCCACAATCCCCAAAATTAGCGTGACGCCCCCAATGATCATCCAGGGCTGAATCATAATAAACCTCTGATGTACCCGCTGCTGTGCTGATCGTTTGTTTACTCCTGTGAGAGTATCATGTCAGGTTTCAGGGAGGGCTTAATCAATCTTTAGTGGGATTAGCAAAACTACTGGTGGAATTAACAAAGCTACTACAGCATCACTGCAAAAATTGTGTCCAACAATTGCGACTGGTTTAGAACTGCTAAACCCTGTACACTAAGTCATAGACGGTTTCGTTTATCACGTCTGGCTTTACCCTTGATGGATTGTTTTCTCAGTACTGATACTGTGAGACTTTGGCAAGTGGCGATCGCGCCCCTCGCTCCAACCGGGCATCAGCCAGTCATAGTCAGCCGCCGATCTGCCGGAACCAGCTAAATCAAATGGTCTGCAACCCCCGCTTCGATTGCTTCAGAGGCGGGGGTTTTTGGTTTAAAGGGAGTAGCTCATGACAGTCGCCAAACATCGATCGTCCAGTGAATCTGTGTTGCAGCAGTCGGTAGTGGTGTTTTCCAAAAACTACCTACCGATGGCGCGGATTAATATCAAACGAGCCGTGACTCTGCTGGTGACTGGACGAGCCGAGCCGCTAGACTTTGCTACTAAACGGGTCTGGGAAATTCGATCGCCCAGCATTGTCCTCTACGTGCCCGACCAAATTCGCCTCACCTTTGCCAGTGGAGAGCGCACCTGGAAAGTTCCCCCCGTCAACCGTCGGGAAGTGCTGCGCCGCGACCACCACTCCTGCCAATACTGCGGCTCAACTAAGCACCTCACCCTCGATCACGTTCTTCCCCTCTCCAAAGGTGGCAAACACTCCTGGGACAACGTGGTGACGGCGTGTGAACGGTGTAATCAGGCTAAGGGCGATCGCACCCCTGATCAAGCCAATATGCCACTGCGAAATAAACCCAAAGCCCCGATGCACCCCTCGGTCGCCTTTGCCGAACAGTTCTGGAAGGTGGGAGAGGGTTAACATTGCCTGAGGGTTTGAAGCAGAAGGGTGGCGATCGCTGGTCATGGCTCAATTTGCTAATTGCTTGGGTGTGCCATAGAGGTAATGACCATGCTCGGCTGACCAATCGGTAGGAGCTTCAATAGTACCAGTGAGGGATTCCAGCACATCCCAGGCATTCCCAAATTCTTGTAGATGCTCTTGTCGCAGGTTGAGAACGAAGGTAAGAACCTGTTGCTGGAGATCGTCGGGTAAGTCATTCATTTGTTCAATGACTCTTGTAATGATGGGGTTATTCATTGCTATTCCTCCTTGAGATTACGGTAATAACAGTTATGCCGTTGCCGTTTCAAAGGAGATTTTGAGGTTTGTGGTGGATGGAATGGTGTAATTAAGCTTCTCAAAACCAATCACTGTTCCATTTCTATCTTTCATCAAGATCACTTCATCTCCCGTTTCTTCAGAGATATATTCATCTTGGGGATTGCCAAACCAGACGGTTAAAGTATTACCAACCTGATCGTAATAAACTTTTACTTCTGCCATACGGTTTCTCCTTCTTTAATTGCATCAGTGGGATAGGTGGTAATCAGGAAGCCTTCTCCGTTGAGTTGCCTAATAACGGCACAGACCCATCGTTTTTCGCGCTGAAGTTTGTAAAACACGTAAACATTTGGGTCACTACGGCTGCGGCGGATTTCATCGGGTTGGGTCAAGGTTGCCTGTACTGCTGCTTCTTGCCCATTCATAATGGGGTGTTTAATCTGAGTGATGATGTTCCAATAGGCAACGGTGACGCGAATGCTGCAATTGAGCGGGGTTTGGGCAGTGAAGAAGAGGTTATCAGGCTCGTTGTCGGTCATGTCCCCTTTGTCCACTGATAGGTTGACTGTTTTACAACTCGATAGTTTGCATCTAATTCAGGTTCTAACAACAAAATCGCTGCAATGCGTCGTGCCATGCTAGTAACTTCCATCACTTCTTCTGGTTTGAGCGATCGCCCCAACAATTCCTGCTCTCGATAGCTCAACCATTTTTTGATCACTTGATAACCGCCGATTGTGTAATCCCAGACTCGATTGGGAATGTTCTTCCAATAGGCAATGTCATTCAAATAAATGTCGTGGGTTGTCGTGCCAAGTTGCTCAACGACTTCTGCGATCGCGGTTTGTTCTTCAGCAGTGTAGGGGCGATCGCTTACCTTTCCCTTCGCAGGCATTGTCACCCCGTTTTGCCCTGCATAACCCCAATTTGCAGTAAGGGCAAAGTCGGTATTGGGGTCAAGGTTTCCTGTGCCCACGCGAGAGACAACAGCGATGGGTTTCAGTTCAGGACGTAGTTTACCAGAGGTGACACCGGGAACGGGGGTTTCTGGGTCGAGGAGTGCAGCAATTTGACGACCGAGGTTTGCAGAGGCGATTAGGGTTTCGCGGCGATCGGGTAGGGGAATACGTGCCCAGTCTTGGCGTAAAGCTCCTGAGTTTTCATGGCGATAAAGCGGATCATGCAGAATAGCAAGGGTATGATAAAAAATATCTTGTTCAGATGCTTCAAAATGTTCTAGATAACTTTGCGCTAAATCACTAAGATTTGAATGAATTTCCTCTGTATTCTGATTGAATAAAGAAACTTCCTTCTTAAGGTAAAGCGGAGTATAACTGGAAAAATCATTTCCAAAATTGTCTGCTAAAACACGAACAAAGTACCCTCTATCAAAATTTTCTTTCGGTTGCTTCTCTCGTGCTTCGATCCATAAATTTTCATCAAATACTTGTGGAAAATAGTCAGGAGATTTTCTTCCTAGCAGGTTGGTTTCAGGCTCCCAGTATATCCAACGAAAATCAAAAGGACGATAACAATAGCGAACTATATATTCAGGTAACAAACCGCGTTTCAATAGGTACTCTCGAATAGCTTTTGCATCAAACTGTGCCGCTCTTTGAACTGCGCCCAAACAAATGCTACCCATTTCTTCATGACTGATATTCTTGTCAAAATACTGAGTTATTCGCTTAATTAAGCGGTCTTTGTCGGGAGCATGTCACTTTTTCCATAAGTAATTATGCTTAGTCACTGGGCAATGGTGAACCAATTAATCCATTGAGGTAAGCACAACGATGAGCTAACACTTGAGGGACGTTTTCACGCTTCCATTGTGC
>JAAUSV010000195.1 GCA_012032525.1 Leptolyngbyaceae cyanobacterium SL_7_1 | reverse complement strand
TCAAGCCTGCGGCAAATAGGACGTAGGCAAGGGCGTAGTCTTGGGGACTGGTTTTTTGGCGTGCTGCAATAGGGAATGTACGGTAGCATCGGGCAGATCTGCCACTGCCCTGGGTAGCTGTGGTAATCGGGATTGGGGCAAGGATGGCTGTACCAGTGCGGCTTGAAACAGCGTCACCAACTGGTCGAGAAATTCTGTGTGGTTTTGCCAACCTGAGTGCAATGGAGTGGTAACTTCCAGGACGGCATAGCCCAACAAGGCGCTGTTGAAGAGTGCCGCACTGGTTTCGATCGGCAGGGATGGCGGTGGCTGATCGGCAAGCACCGTTGCCAAGTATTCGGTGGTGTAGCGGTTGATTTGCTGGAGGGTTTGCCCCAGCGCCTCGGCGGTTTCGGGGGCATAGTGTCCTGCTTCGCCAATCAACGATCGGACAAATTCCGGGGCTTGCTCGATCGCCTGGAGGTGCAGTTGGGCATAGCGTTGCAATCCCTCTGCTAGATTGGTCGCTTGCTGAGCCTGCCGCCCCAAGGCTTCACCCAAATAGGTAAACACCTCAGCATCTTTGAGCACAGCCAATAGCAACCCTTGCTTATTGCTAAACTGCCGAAACAGCGTCACCTCATTTACGCCCGCCAGCTCCGCAATTTGTCGCGTTGTGGTAGCGGTGATGCCTTGGGAGAGAAAGAGTTGGCGGGCTGCCTGCATCAGGCGATCGGTTGAGCGGAGGCGATCGGGCATAAAAATGTAAGTGACACTTGCACAAATCTGAAAAGTGCTGTTACAGTAAAAAATGTAAGCAGCACTTGCATTTCTACTGTAACGGTTCCCCGACATCAGTGCCAATATTCAGTGCCAATATCAGTGCCGATGCAATCGATCGAAGCTAACGCGCAAAGCATCGATCCTGTTTCAGCATTCCTCTTTAGCCTTTTACCTCTTTAGCCTTTTATAGGATATACCCATGACTACCCGATCGCTCCCGTCTGCCTCGGCAGACCAAACTCTCGTGCTCAATTGGCTCAATGTTGGGTTTTTTGGAACGATTCACGCGCTGGCGTTGCTGGCTCCCTGGTTCTTTTCCTGGTCGGTGCTGGGGGTAACGATCGCCCTGCATTGGCTGATCGGCAGCATCGGCATTTGTCTGGGCTATCATCGCCTGTTGACCCACCGGAGCCTCCAGGTTCCTAAGTTGCTAGAATATGCAATCGCCCTGATCGGCGCCCTGGCAATTCAAGGTGGTCCAATCTTTTGGGTGGCAGGGCATCGTCAGCACCACGCCTTTACCGAAGATGTCGATAAAGACCCCTACTCTGCCCGACGGGGATTTTGGTGGAGCCATATTTTGTGGATTATGTATCCCCGTGCAAAATTCTTTGCGGCTAAAACCTATCGCAAGTATGCCCCCGACCTAGCGCGAGATCCCTTTTATCTGTGGCTCGATCGCTATTTTCTACTGTTGCAATTGCCGCTGGCGGCTGGGCTGATATGCCTGGGGTGGTTGGTCGTTTGTGGTTTGGGGAGTGTTCGTCAGAATTGTGCTGTTGTGGCATACAACCTGGCTGATCAACTCGGCGACCCATTTGGTTGGCGATCGCCCCTTCCCCACCAACGACGGTTCTCGCAACCTCTGGTGGGTGGCGCTGCTCACCTTTGGCGAAGGCTGGCACAACAACCACCACGCCTTCCCCACTGTGGCAAAGGCAGGGTGGCAGTGGTGGCAGGTGGATATTACCTGGTGGGCAATTCGTGGGTTGCAGGCGATCGGGCTGGCGAAAAAAGTGGTGATGCCGCCCCGCAACCTCTCATCCCTTTAGGGAGGGCGATCGCTGGTGCCATGGAGTTGCCTGCTCGTAGGCGTGGGCAACCTCCAACAACAAGCCTTCCTGCAACACATTGCCGATCAGTTGTATCCCGATCGGCAATCCCCGATCGTCAAACCCACAGGGTAGGCTGAGGGCGGGCAACCCAGCCAGGTTCACCGGAATCGTCATCAAATCGGTGAGGTACATGCTAAGTGGGTCATCGGTTTTCTCCCCCGCTTTAAAGGCAGTAATCGGGGAGGTGGGACAGATCAACACATCCACTTGGGCAAAGGCGGTCTCAAAATCCTGTTTGATCAGGGTGCGCACCCGTTGAGCCTTCAGATAATAAGCGTCGTAGTATCCCGCTGACAGGGCGTAGGTGCCAATCATGATGCGGCGTTTTACCTCTGCCCCAAAGCCCTGGGCACGAGTTTTGGTATACATCGATAGGAGACTGGGGGCGTCGTCGCTGCGGTAGCCATACTTGACCCCATCGTAGCGTGCCAGATTTGCCGATGCCTCGGAGGGGGCGATGATGTAGTACGCCGACACCCCTTGACGAAACTGGGGACAGGACACCATCTGCACCTCCGCCCCCAGCCCTTTTAATTCTTCCAACGCCCGATTGACAGCCGCTTCTACCGTCGGATCGAGTCCCTGCCCAAAGGCTTCTTGAATCACGCCAACCCGCAACCTTCCACGGGATTTGAGATCGGGCTTGAGGGCGCTGGCGTAGTCGGGAATCTCTACGTTGAGGCTGGTGGAGTCTCTGGGATCGTGCCCAGCGATCGCCCCCAAGACAATTGCTGTATCCTCCACCGATCGCCCAAAGGGACCAATCTGATCCAACGACGAGGCAAATGCCACTAAGCCGTAGCGTGATACTAAGCCATAGGTGGGTTTCATCCCCACGACGCCACAAAAGGCAGCGGGTTGACGAATCGACCCCCCCGTATCAGAACCCAGGGCGATCGGCACTTCCCCCGCCGCCACCGCCGCCGCCGAGCCACCCGAAGACCCTCCCGGTACACGGGTTAAATCCCAAGGGTTGCCCGTCAACTGGTAGGCAGAGCTTTCGGTGGAGCTGCCCATGGCAAACTCGTCCATGTTGGTCTTGCCCACCATCACCGCCCCCGCATTGATCAGGCGCTGGGTGACGGTGGACTCGTAGGGTGGAACAAAGTTTTGCAAAATCTTGGAACCGCAGGTGGTGGGAATGCCCTTGGTACACAGGTTGTCTTTGATGGCGATCGGAATCCCCGCCAACAATCCAATTTCCTCACCCGCCGCAATTTTGGCATCCACCTGTTGGGCTTGTTCGAGGGCGCGATCGGCGGTGATATGCAGGAAACTGTGCACCTTTGGCTCTAGTGTTTGAATCTGCTCCAAGGTTGCTTGGGCAATTTCCACAGCAGAGCGCTCTTTCTGCACAAGCTGACGGTGCAATTCGCGGATGGATGACATGCAGCGACCTCGTAAAATCACAATCTAAACGACACAGGCGGTGGGCTAATTGCGATAGAATCCGCAGCCACCATCCCCAAGTCTATCGAACTTTGCATCCAACCCTTGCCAAGCTGCGATAACACGAATCCCTCTTTAGACGTGTTCCTCCTGTCTCTTAAGCCAGAAGGAATACCCCGCGTCACTCCGTATTGTCAAGGTATGTAGTAGACGCCGCCAGTGTCGTCCTCAGCCACCGCAACAATCATGGAGTACAACAAAGTAATGGAATCTCAACAATTTGAAGCTGACAGTACCCCAGTTGAAATCCTCAACCCATCTGACCCGGATGTCCTGGGTCAACCCCCCTCAACCTATTCCACCTCAAGTGGGCAACGCACAGTTTCACAAATTTCCACATCCCTAAAACAATCCCTCAGTGGCGCGATCGCCTTTGTGAAAGACAATGGACAACTGTTTACCACCATTGGATTGGGCTTACTTGCCCTGATCGTTTTTCGAGTATTGCTGACCCTGCTAGATACAATCGACGATATTCCCCTCCTCACCCCCCTGCTGAAGTTGATTGGACTGAGCTATCTGATTTGGTTTACCAATCGCTATTTCCTAAGAACCTCTACCCGGCAGGAATTAGTTGACACGGTGCGGGGCTACAAAGAGCAGTTTTTTGGCAGCCAACCCCTGCTGCCCAGCGTGACGTTTGCGCAAACGTCTTCCCAAGCGTCTTCTCAAGCGTCTTCCCAAACCCCTTCCCAAATCCCTACTGCCCAGACCATTCCTACCCAAACTCCTGCCCATCCTCAGAAGGTGGAGAGTTTGAGTGTCAAGAAAGCCGTGACGATCCAACAATCGCCGGAAACCTTGTATCGGTTTTGGCGCAATTTCGAGAATCTGCCCCGATTTATGACCCAGATCGAGTCAGTCAGAAATCTGACTGAAACGCGATCGCACTGGGTAGCCAAAGCCCCCCTCAACACCCAAGTGGAGTGGGATGCGGAAGTGATTAACGAAGAAGCTCCCAAAACCATTGTGTGGCGATCGCTCCCCGGAGCCGATGTTGCCAGTGTGGGGTCGGTGGCATTCACTGAAGCCAATGGCAGTGGCACGGAGGTCAAGGTGACGATGGAGTATACTCCCCCCGCAGGCGCCGTGGGAGCGGCGGTGGCTGGATTGTTGGGTGAAAACCCAGAACAGCAACTGGAAGCCGATCTCAGTCGATTTAAACGGCTCATGGAAACAGGCACCTTGCCTGCCAATTAATCGTCTTGATCAGAATCTCTGTGGAGGCGTGGCATTGCCGCGCCTCCACGCGGAAAATGTACTTTAGTCAATCCGCGATTCTGAGGGACTATGACCTACAAACTATGGAAATCCGCGATCGCCACCGTGACCCTGACTGCCTGTTCCACGTTGGGTTCGCCCGCCGATCTTGAAACGGTCCGCGATCCGAGTGTTTCCCTGTCCACCCTGGAACAGGACATGCTAGCGGCACACAATGAATGGCGATCGCAGGTTGATGTGCCGCCCCTGCAATGGTCTGCCGAGCTGGCGGACTATGCTCAAGCCTGGGCAAATGAGTTGAGCGATCGCAATGCCTTTGAACATCGTGCCACTAACCGCTATGGCGAAAACCTGTTTACGGGTTCCGGTCGGCAGTGTCGGCGACGGAGGTGGTAAATGCTTGGGGCAGCGAGGTGGAAGATTATAACTACGCTAACAATCAATGCAGCGGGGTTTGCGGACATTACACCCAAATTGTCTGGCGCGACACGACCCAGGTAGGCTGTGGAGTCGCCCGAACCGCCGATCGGGAAGTATGGGTGTGTAATTACAATCCCCCGGCAATTATGTGGGGGAGAAACCCTATTAACGCGGTGCGCAGATGACGGCTGGAATGCCCATTCCAGAATCTCCATAGGGGCATGGCATTGCCATGCCCCTACATAGGAAAATTACACATTAATAAATTCGTGATCCTCAGCGGTGCATGTGTTGCTCCAGGAGGGCTTGGGCTCTGGGTTTAAACAGGAGATAGAACAGCGATTCAATATAGCGCAGCATATCTTCTCGCTTTTCTTTGGAGGTATAGTTCCAGAAACCATAAATCCGGGCAAGCGTCAGCAGGCGAGTGGTGTGAATCTTCCAGGTGTAAGTGCTATAGACCCGCTCGATCGCCCGATCGGACACCTGTTTCCACAAGTCAGGGCTAAGATCGCACTTGCTGACAAAATCGCAGATGGTTTCTGCCATTTCCTCCTGCTGGGTGGGGTTGATATAGAATCCGTTGACGCCGTTATGGATAATTTCTAGGGGACCGCCAAATCGGGTGGCAAAGGTGGGCAACCCGGTGATCATCGATTCGAGAATTGTCAGACCAAACGCCTCAAACAAGGCAGGTTGGACAAACACTCCCTGACGATCGGCGATCACTCGGTATACCTCACCCGAATCTGTTTTGGACAGCCGCACCCCCAACCAACGAATTTTGCCATGCAAGTTGTATTGATGAATGACGTTGTACAGTTTTTCGATTTCAGACGCTTCTTCGCGATCGGTGGTGTCTTCGGTGCGCAACTTACCGGCAATCAAAATCAGGTTGCAGCGTTCTTGTAGGGCTTCACTTTTACCAAAGCATTCGGCTAAACCCGTTAAATTCTTAATTCGATCGAGCCGTGCCATGGAAAACAGGGGACGCTTGGTGGGGTCATCCAACGTGCCGTAGACCTGCTCTGGATCGTCTAGGGTAAATAGCAATTCCTCCAGGCGATCGCGCTCTCCCAACAGCCGTTCCTCCGTTTTGGAGTAGGGAAAGAAGTAGGCTTCGTTTACTCCTGGCGGCACCACGTTGAACTTGGGACTGAATAGTTCAATTCCATTGACTACGTGGTACAACTCCGGCATGGTAAAGCACCGATAGGACTCATACTGCCCCACACTATCCGGCGTTCCCACGATTTCCTGATAGGTGCTGCTGATGATGAAATTCGCCGCGTTCATGGCGATCAGGTCGGCGGTGAACTGCAATGAGAAGTGGTACTGGTCCTCGGAATCTTGCCAGTAGAGGTTGCTAAATAGATACTTCGATTTCTCAAGCGCGTGGGCAATGATGCTGTAGGTAACGCCCAACCGCCGCGCCAGCAAAAAGGCAACCAGATTGCCATCGGAATAGTTGCCCACAATTAGATCGGGACGACCTTGAAATTCTGCCAGCAAGGCTTTCTCCGCGTCAACGGCGTAGGTTTCCAGGTAGGGCCAGATCTCAAAGCGCGAGATCCAGTTTTGGGTCATGGTGGGGTTGAACTCGCGGAAGGGAACCCGCAGGATCCAGGCATTATCAGTGCCATATACCTTTTCTAATTCCTGGTTACAACGAGTCCCATCGCTGTTGGGAATCAGCCGACTGAGAATCACTACCTTGGGTTGAACTTTTAAAGGATCGAGTCCGCTGAGGGTGATGTCTTCCTGGAGTTGTTTTTCCAGGCTCTTGGCTTGATCGAGCACATACACCACCTGCCCGCCCCGTATCCGGTCGCCCCAACACCCCCTCTTGCCCAAACCAACCGTGTACCGATACCAGCACGATGCGGAAGATCATGGGAATGCGGTAGAGAAAGGCTTCCAAGCTGGCGTGGTCGGGGGAATCGATCAGGGAATCGAGCAGTTCTAAGCTCTCGCGCACCCGCCCTGCCGTGTTGCCCCAACCCGGTTCAAACCCCATGGATTGAAGATCAAACCGGAAGTTTTCATAGGGTTCGTCGGCGGGGCGATCGCCCACAAACGTCAATACTTTCTTTAACTGGGCAGACAACTGCGTCTGATCCTTGATGCGTTGGTTAATCAGTAATTGCACCCCGTCGTAGGAATGCAAACTGAGGAACTGAAAAAGCTATCTAACCACTGCCGAGCATCTTGAAAGAGTTTGCTAGACAGGTAGCGGTTGAGAAACTCCAACCCCTTGCCGATGTTTTTGGGGTCACGAATCAGGGGGGAATAGTCGTAAAAGGGCTGGAAATCTAGCTCTAGCAAATCGCCCTCATTGGGGTGAGAGCGGTTGACCAGGCGATCGCGCAAATCCAGCAATTCCTGTGCCGTCAGCGCTTCTAGCTTGAGGTCTTCCGTTAGGCGATAGACTTCTTGACTGGCAATTTTGGGGCGAACAATAAAACAAGTACTATCACTATCAAGAATGATTTCCTGGGTGTAGTAAATTAAATTCCCCAGCATGGAGGAGCGAAAAAACTCATCGGTTTTTTGGTGCTTTGGCAGTAGTCTGCAAAGGCAATGGAGATATCGTTTCTCAGGAAATATCGATTTTCTTTTTGGCGCAGTTCTAATAAAAACTGACGTAGATCACTCTTCTCATCGCTGGCAAGAACAGATTGAAGTAGCTCAGACATGGGCACTCCGGGTTACTACTTTAGAATTGGTAATGATTTGAAGATTGAGTGGTTTTTGAAACGATGCGATCGCTGTCCCGTTGGGCGAAAGGTGAGACCAATAACCCATCACGAAAAATTTAGAGCGACTCCGGTAGTACAGTGGAACTGTTGAAGTCAGCGAACTGTTTCCGTCCGTAGAAGTGGAAACCGTTATAAGCTAACGCAGATTAACATGAACCTTTTAGAAAATTCAGCATCCAAAAGACAGATCACCGCTTTCTTAGTCAATTCTTTAAACTTGTACGGGGTTCTGGAACAACTCAACTCCAAGCACCCATCGCCAGCGATGATTGCAGGATAAACAGGTCGAGTCCGTTCAATTCTCCTGAAACGGTTTAAATTGAGGATGGTTGTCAAATAGAGTGGTCTTCAAGACAGACAGGCTAGACGTTTAAGCTAGAAGCTTTTGTGTATGCTCGTTCCCCTGACTCGTCAAGTGTTTGAAAAACTGGTTCCCCTTGCCGCCACCGGGGATCAGTACAAATACTGTTGGGGAAAACCCTCAGATTTTCTCCAACGACTGCTGATTTCAGTCGTGGGGATTGTTGTTTTTTTTATCTTGCGCTTTATTCTCCCGGCTGGATTTGAACTCATTGAGTTTATTCCCGGTGTGATTGTGGGATTGTATTGGTTGTGGGCGCCGATCTACTGGGCAGGTCGCCGAAACAGAGAGCTGCGCCGCTACAAATACAGCGGGTTTTGGCGGGGGGAAGTGCTCGATGCCTTCATCAGTGAAGAGATGATTGGCAAAGAAGAAACGGTGAATAAACAAGGGGAATTGGTGATCATCGAAAACCGTGAACGCTGCCTCAACCTTGAAGTGGGAGATGAGAATGGCTTCACCACGCAAATCCAAGTGCCATTGCAGCGATCGCACCGTTCCATTCGCCCCAGAGACACGGCGGAAATGGTCGTGCTCTCCAATCGCACCGATTTAAGTCGGATCTCGAAGGTTTCCGATATCTATCTGCCGGATTACGATTTGTGGATTAGTGATTATCCCTACATCAGACGCGATGTGTTTGCTGTAGTTCGACAGCGGCTAAGTCGGCGTAGTCGTTACGCGGACTAGCTCCCAGCTTTTTTAGGGGCAGCCGGGAATCTCCATCATGCGGTTTGCAGGGTAGGACTATCACAGCCGTTGTCGTGGCCTAGTGAAGCGGTTTGGGGAATACCAAAGGATGTTATCTGCCCACTACCAACCCCAATGAACATTCTGATGTTATCTTGCACCTTTCCCTACCCACCCACACGGGGGGGGAACCCAAGTGCGAACGTTTAATTTATTGAAATACCTCAGCCAGCGGCATCGAATTACCCTTTTGACCCAGACAACCGAGGAGGTGGCGACTGCCCAGATCGCTGCCTTGCAGCCG
>JAAUSV010000194.1 GCA_012032525.1 Leptolyngbyaceae cyanobacterium SL_7_1 | reverse complement strand
CATTGGAGCTGAGGGTAAGCTGTCCACCTGTTTTATTAATACGGAGGGTAAAGGTATCGCCCGTACCCACGTTTTCCATTGCTTTTGTTGTAGGTTTGGGCGGCTGCTCCTGTAAACTCCAAAATTCCTGAGGCTCCTCCACCTACGCCAAAGTTACCACCCGTAGCAGAGAAATTGCCCTGTATGCGGTACAAGGCAGCGGTCGGAAGCGTAGCACCCATACTGAAAGTGCCGCCTGTTTGCAGGTGGCTGCCCGTAAGGCTGATAGTAACCTGCCCTGTGTTGAAGCCCATCATAAAAGTACCTGCTGACTGGTTGAGATTGCCGCCGATATTGGCCGTTGCAACACCATTGAGAATATTGGAGAGGCGGAAAGAGCCTGCATTCAAAGTCAAATTACCACCAATATTCAGTGTGGCAGTGGCATTGGCCGACAGGAAGTTGAGGATGTTAGTACCTGTACTGCTAATCGTAAAATTTCCGGCCAAGCTTAGGCTGCCTGTCCCTGTAAGCATGGCCACATCGGTGTTTTGGGCTGTACAGTTCCAAGTTAAGTTCCCAAAAGTTTGTCCTGCAAGGCCTGTTGGTGCATTTGAAACAACTCCTGTGATTCTACACTCTGAACTCGCCCCCCAAGTAGCTGTGGGAATAGTGCCGCCATTGCGGTTGTGGATATAAGTACCATTGATGGTGGCGCTGCTTGCCGACAAAGTACCATTGTTCAAAGTAAGTGTTGCGCCGCTCTCTACCTGAAGATTGCTGATAGCATTGCTATTGCCATTGCTCAACACCGCCGAAAGGTAGACTGCGTGGGTCATGGCACCATTAGTGGGATTGAGCTTGGCGAGGACGGCAATTTTGGCACCGCCGCCCTTGCCATAGCTGCGTAACCACGGTTGGGTGGCACTGCCGCTGACCCGACGGAAATCCTGGGCGATCGTCCCCTGGGTGCCATCCACGCTGAATACGCCGTATAGACCTGTGCCGCTCCAAAATAAACCATACCCACGACCGTCCGTTCCTGTGACTTCGTAATCCGTTCTCACCCAACGATTGCTAGGATTGGCAGGGTCAAAGCTAGCGATAATCGGATTTTGGTTGGTACTGCTGACCTGTTGTGTGCCAATGTACAGGGTTTGGCTACCCAATTTGATTTTGGCTGCTCCCTTGGCAGCGATCGCCGCTTCCGAGTCGCTGCTAGAAAACTTAACGGGGTTGGTTGCGATCGCTGCCGTACTGGGGAGCGCTGTGGTCGCCGTACCGGGATTGGCAAAATCCTCGATACCAAGTCCCCGGACGCCCGTTAAAACGAGCAAATACTCTCCGGTTGCCTGATGGCGAATGATCGTATTGCCAGCGGCATCCTGAGACATTGCCAAGGTGGATCGGGTGAGCCCACTGTTTAAGTGCAATAAATCCTGCCCACGGGTAAAGTCGGTGATGGTGTCGGCTTGGGCAAGGGTGCTGCCGCCCCATCCCAGATTCAGATAGAACCGATCGCGTCCTTGGTTTCCCGTTAGTTTGTCAATTCCAGTGCCCCCATGAAGCTGGTCATTGCCCTCACCGCCCACCAAAATATCGTTGTTCTCTCCACCCAGCAACGTATCGTTACCGCGATCGCCTGATACTCGATCGTTGCCCCGACCAGCTTCTAGGCGATCGTTGCCCTCCCCACCCCGTAGGATATCATTGCCATCGCCACCGAGTAGGCGATCGTCCCCTCCATTGCCTATCAAAGAATCATTGCCATTGCGCCCCTCCAGCACATCATTGCCGATGGTGCCAGTGAGTGTGTTGGGCTGGTGATTGCCCAGCCGACGAATCCCCGTTTGCGGTGAGCTGCGGGTGAGGGCGCGATCGAAGGAATAGCCTGAACTTTGCAGCAGATTGCTATTGAGGGCATGACGAGACATGCCAGACAATGTCGTGGGTTGTCCTAACAGAACCGATGGAATGCTACTCTGTCCATCCACAGAAATCAAATCAGACGAAACCATTGGCATACCTCCAGCGCTGATAAATTAAATCGGCAATTGCATTGACTGGTAGGCACACTGATTGCTCGTGGTGGATTAGCATTCGCCCCACGAGGGTTGTAACGTCCCTTTTCTAAGCGATTAAACGATAAATGACCTCAGAGGTTTTGCGGAGGAGGGGTGAATAATTGCGATCGGTGACTGCGCCATGCCCAAACTACTAATCAAACTACTGAACTGATAAATTACTCAAATAGTTCATTCAAACCGTGCCTTTTACTGGGAGAATCGTTATTCTAATCAGTAGAACTTAACCAAACCTTACATTGTTCTCAGCTTTCGATGTGGAGGCTGTATTGAATCTCCCAAAAAAGCGATGCCACACCTGTTTACCTCCAGCTTTGACTATTTTCCTGACTCAGAGGGGACTCAAGTACAGCAATGTGGGGGGTGGCATACGTTTCAAGATATTCTCCAACGACTGCATAGCGAAGGGATCTATATTCATGCCGAGCAATTGGCTGAGTTTTTGGTGGTACATGGGCTGCCTGTGCATCCGTCCTATGTGCCCGATCGGCTCAAAGCCAAAGCGCAATTCATCAACGACCATTATCAAGGCGACATGGCTCGGCTAGAAGAGATAGAGTAGCTGTGGCAATAGGAGAGGTCTATGCCCCAATTCCTCTAGACTGGGGAATGTAGCCTTTTCCAAGGATTGGTATGACGTTAGATCAATCGGTCAACAGTGCTGCCTCACCCGATGCACTGACCTCAGAACAGCACAAGCAGAAAATGCAACGCCGCAAGGCAGTTCAAGAACAGCGGTTAGCGGAACGGACTGCCGACAAGGGTTTAGTGATTGTCCATACGGGCAATGGCAAGGGTAAAACAACCGCCGCCTTGGGCATGGTGTTGCGATCGCTGGGGCATGGCTACCGAGTGGCGATCGTGCAATTCATCAAAGGAGCCTGGGAGCCAGCGGAGAAAGCCTCCCTACACCACTGGACTGCGGCAACGGACGATCGCCCGGCGCTGCTAGAGTTTCATGCAATGGGAGAGGGGTTTACCTGGGATACTCAGGATCGAGAGCGAGATATCGAAGTTGCCCAAGCGGCTTGGCAAAAAGCGCTGACATTTTTGTCTGACCCCGCCATCAAGTTGGTGTTATTGGATGAAGTCAATATTGCGCTGAAGTTGGGCTATTTAAGCGTAGACCAAGTCTTAGCAGGATTAGCCGAAAAGCCGATGGATTCCCATGTGATTCTCACTGGACGCGGTGCTCCAGCAGAATTAATTGAACATGCCGATCTGGTGACCGAAATGACGCTGGTCAAGCATCCCTTCAAAGCGCAAAACATCAAAGCTCAACCGGGGATTGAGTTTTAACACTGGTGATGCCTGACCACTGCACTTGCTTCAAGGACTCGCGGCGGTAGGAAAAGAATAGATCGGCATGCTGATAGGTGCAGTAGGGGGCGATCGCAATCTGATCTGGCTGGATGCCCAGTTGCAACAGTTGGAGTTGATTGATGCGACGCACATCCAACCGCACTCGCCCTACCGTCGGATCAGGCAAGAGCGGCGAGTCAGGCAGATCCCGCAGAACGGCTAAAACCGCCTCCAAATCATCCGATTCTTTGACCACCGTTGCTCCCACTTCGGCTGCCACGGTGGTGGAAACTTGGTAGACTTCCCCGGCGATCGCTGGTCCTAGGGCAATGCGTAAATCCGCTAACTGGCTGCCGTGTTGCTGTAACCGCTCGATGGTTTTGGGCAAAATCCCTTGGGCAGTGCCCCGCCATCCGGCATGAACAGCGGCTACCTGTCCTGTTTGGCTGTCCGCAATCAGGGCTGGGACGCAATCCGCCGTACAGACCCATACAGCCTGCTGACTGGTATCCGACACCAAGCCGTCAGCTTCTGGTGGTGTCGCTGGTGTTGACCCTGTGACTGCACCTGCCACCTCTGAGGTGGATAGCACTCGATCGCCGTGCACTTGCTTGACGTGATACGCCACCGGATTGGGAGAAAAGCAGTGAACCAGTTCCTGGGGTGTACGGGGAGCAGCCGATCGGGTAAAAAAACCGTGGGGAAACCCCTCTAGTAGGGAGCAGGTCAAGTAGGGACAGTCAGAGTCCGTGTGCCAATGCCAACGCTGCATGAAAGTTGAACGATGAAGGATGGGGATGCACGTCTATGGTAATCTAAGCGGCAAACCTCCAGAGCATCGCCGTGGCATTTGATCTCGATTCCCTAAAATCCAGGTTGCAGTCTCCTTTGAGCTTCAATGGGCGTATCTGGAATTGCCCAGCCATCAACCTGCATGTATTTAATAGGGTCGCCTCCACCAACACCACCCTCTGGGAACTGCTGGATCAAGGGGCACAGGCGGGGACGGTGGCGATCGCCCTGCGGCAGGAGTCGGGGCGGGGGCAGTGGGGGCGGCAGTGGCAATCTCCTGTTGGTGGGCTGTATGTGTCGATCGCCCTCGAACCCGACCTAGCCATTGAGTACAGCGCCCAACTGACGTTGGCGAGTGCCTGGGGAATTGCCACTGCCCTGCGTCAGCACGCCATTCCAGTGCAAGTGAAGTGGCTCAACGATCTGGTGGTAAAAGACCGTAAATTGGCAGGCATCTTGACGGAAACCCGATTGCAGCGCGGGAAGATTACAAAGGCAGTGATCGGGGTGGGCATCAATTATTGCAACCCGGTTCCTCCCACTGGCATCAATCTGGAGATGATTCAAACTCAACAACAGACTAGCTCGATCGAGTCCCTAGAATCCCTGGCGGCGATCGCCTGAGTGGCTGTCTGGGTGGCTATGCCTACTGGCAGCACCAGGGAGTCGCGTCTCTTCTGGCAAACTATGAGACTCTCATGACCCGCGTGGGCAGCGAGGTTGAGGTTGGCGATGGACTTGTCGGGCAAATTGTCGGAGTTGCGCCAACTGGCGCCTTGCGGGTTTGCCTTAGCGCTCTAGACGAAGCGGCTGAAGGGGGCGATCGTCTCCTGGCTCCTGGCAGTATCCAGTTGGGTTATGCTAGCCAGTCCAGGCATCATTCAAGTCTGGTTGATCAGTAGGAGGAACTTTTTGCGGTGGCGATCGACCAGGGAAAGGGGTTGTTTAAAATTATCCGGATGGGTGATTGGAAAGAGTGGACGAATGACCGTAGAGTATACAGAATCAGTATTTGGCGAAATTATCACCAAATTTAGCCCTAAATCAGGCAGAAAAGTTCATCGCAACTTGGACTAACTTAAAGAATTCATCATCAGACAGCCATGACGATGGAATCTTGACTGCGGTTAAAATTGTGAAACAATCGATGAGGACAATTATTCGCGTTATCGTGAGACGGACTTGAGACAGCACTATTCCACTAACCTCTAATCAACTCGCACAAAACGAACTATCCATCCCCACCAACGACTATGACACCAAAACGCGAATTGACCCAGTTATCTAAAGTGCCATTTCACTCCTCCATCATGGCTCAGGGAATGAGTTGGCTGGGAGGACTGGGAGTTGTTACCAGTGGCATGGTACTTGCTCAAGCCCCTGTTGCCGCAGAGGCAGAGGGAATTCCTAACGCTCAAGATCTTCTAGGGGTTGAAGTTGCTCCTAGTGTAGTGCCAGCGCCGGTGGTTGCTCCAGCGCCCGCCAGCCCTCAAGGGGTTGCGCCTGAGTCGTCCGCTCCTGAACCCTCTGTCCCTCAACCCTCCGTCATTCCAAACATAACGCCAACCCCTGCTGCCGTTCCCTTACCCGCGATCGCTCCCCCTGAGTCCCAGGAGATTCCCCAAACCGTAGGTCACTTTGACAGTCCCTACATCGACTCCACCAACTACAACATTGGGGCGACCGAGAGCAGCCGTCCATCGGTGGTGTTGTCGGAGCGTTCTAGTGGATGCGAGCAGATGGTGCAATACGGACAAACCGTCCCCAGAAATCTCTGCAACGGTTCCAATCGCACAGTAGCAACCAATGCGGCTGGTGCAGGCAGACCCACCTCGGTGAATGTCGGTCCGATCAGCGTTAGCCCATCGGGGATTCGTCTCAACGCTTCTGCTAGA
This sequence comes from Leptolyngbyaceae cyanobacterium SL_7_1, assembly GCA_012032525.1. Taxonomy (GTDB): domain Bacteria; phylum Cyanobacteriota; class Cyanobacteriia; order Elainellales; family Elainellaceae; genus JAAUSV01. The sequence goes on along the minus strand of JAAUSV010000194.1, from coordinate 3,041 downwards.
GATTTCTACAACCTCACCACCCGACCGTTGGCATTGCCGGGCAATGGCAATCTCCAATTGATGTTCCCCCTCTCAATTCCGGTTGCCATTACCTCGTCCTTTGGTTGGCGCGTCCACCCGATTTTTGGCAATACTCGCTTCCACGCGGGCACTGACCTAGGTGCACCATCGGGCACCCCGGTGGTAGCTGCCTACTCAGGGCAAGTGGCGATCGCCGACTTCATGAACGGCTACGGCTTAACCGTTGTCTTGCAACACAACGACGGTGAGCAACAAACCCTCTACGCCCACATGTCTGAGGTCTACGTTCGTCCCGGAGAAACGATCGAACAAGGAGAAGTGATCGGACGCGTCGGCAGCACGGGCAATTCCACGGGTCCCCACCTGCACTTTGAAGTTCGCCAGCGCACCTCAGAAGGATGGGTAGCAGTTGATCCGGGTGGAATGCTAGAGTCTTCCCTTGCCCGGTTTATGGATAACTTGCAAAATCCCCAAACCATTGAGGTGGCAACCCTCGTTGGTTTGAAGGATTTGAGCAAGGCAAGCCAAGTTGCAGGCACTGCCTACTCTGTGCTGCAAGCCCACGAAAAAGCAGAGGCAACCCAAGCAACCGCCTTGAACCTGACTGAAAAAGGGGAGTGAGTTGAGCGGCGATCGCTAGTAGGGCAACCTCCTGATCCCGTGAACTTGTGGTCAATTCGCTTGACCCAGCTAAATTGCGCAACTGATACAAATCCGTTCAGCCCGAAGACCATTATGGTCTTCGGGCTGAACGGATTTATGGGGTTTCGAGTTGAGGACCGATCGCCTGTTAACGACACCAGAGCCTAACCCAACTGGAAAGTCAGCTAATTGGCTTCAGCGTATTCTTCCTCAAAATCTTCCTCTTCATCCTCAATGTCCGCAGGAGCAACGGAGTTAGCCGAGACAACGGCTCCCATTTCCAGCTTATCTTTGACCTTCTGCTCAACTTCCTTAGCAATGGCGGGATTTTCCTCCATGTACTTAATGGCGTTGTCCCGTCCTTGGCTGATATTTTCGCCGTTGTAGCTATACCAGGCGCCTTTGCGGACAAGCACGCCCGTTTCCTCCGCCATGTCCACAATACAACCCAGCGAGGAAATTCCCTTGCCAAAGATCACATCAAATTCGGCAATCCGGAAGGGAGGAGCCACTTTGTTTTTTGCCACTTTGACCTTGGCGCGAATTCCAAATTCTTCATTGCCCTTTTTTAGAGTTTGGATTCGTCGGATATCAAGCCGCACTGACGCGTAGAACTTCAGGGCATTGCCCCCGGTGGTGGTTTCAGGGTTGCCGTAGGAGATGCCGATCTTTTGACGCAACTGGTTGAGAAACACCACACTACAGCCCGTTTTGCCAATACTGCCAGTAATTTTTCGCAGGGCTTGGCTCATCAACCGGGCTTGCAAACCAACATGGGCGTCCCCCATTTCTCCTTCGATCTCTGCACGGGGCACCAAGGCTGCCACCGAGTCTATGACGACGATGTCTACTGCATTGGAGCGCACCAGTTGATCGACGATCTCCAATGCTGCCTCCCCCGTGTCTGGTTGGGAGACCAGCAGATTTGCGATGTCTACTCCTAACGCAGCGGAGTAGGTGGGGTCAAGCGCGTGTTCGGCATCCACAAACGCGGCAACTCCGCCTATCTTCTGCACCTCGGCGATCGCATGCAACGCCAGTGTAGTTTTACCAGAGCTTTCTGGACCGTAGATTTCAATCACCCGTCCCCTGGGTAACCCACCCCCCAAGGCTAGATCGAGGGTGAGGGCACCCGTGGGCACCGTTTCAATCTTCATCCGAGTGGCATCGCCCAAACGCATAATCGTACCTTTTCCAAAGGTGCGATCGATTTGGGTGAGTACTAAATTGAGTGCTTTTTGTTTCTCAGAACTTTCGCTGCTTGTTTTCGCCATTAGTGCCTCAAGACAAGAGTTATATCAATAGGACAAAGCAAAGGGAACCGTTGACCAGGATAAAGTGACCAAATGATTTGTCATCTAGTAATCCCAAAATTAGGCGCTTGTAGAAATTTCATGCGGCAGTTTTCATATCAAGTATTGCGTAGGTGCAATGGAGTTGACTGTCCAATTTGAATCAGTCTAGCTACTCTAGAGACAGTTCTGATCTATTGTAAGTTTTTTATAGCGGGTTGAATACAGACGTACTATAAAAACAGGAAAGTTTCATCTTTCCCGTGCCATTGAGATTTCTTGTCCCCTAACGTCGCTTCTACTTGCCTATGGCGTTCGATCTACCCAATCTGCTGCTACCCGATTCGGTTTTATCGGTGGCAGGGTTGACCTCCTATATTCAGTCCTTGTTAGAAGGGGATGGCAATCTCCGGCAGGTATGGCTGACGGGGGAGGTGTCGAGTGCAACTCGCCATCGCAGTGGACTCTTTTTTACGCTGCAAGACCCCGATGCTCAAGCCACTATCAATTGCATTGTCTGGAATAGCCAACTGCCAAAGCTGATGACCCTACCGTCGGTCGGGGAGCAACTGATTATCCTTGGTCGGGTACAGGTGCATTTGCAACGGGGCAGCTACCAGTTAATCGTTTGGCAAGCGTTGCCAGCAGGTGAAGGCTTGCGAGCGATCCGGTTTCGCCAGTTGCGGCAGCGCTTGGAGGTGGAGGGGTTGTTTGATGTGACTCGCAAGCGATCGCTTCCACCCCACCCTAAAACTATTGCCGTTGTCACCTCGCCCCAAGCCGCCGCCTGGGGAGACATTCAGCGTACTCTGAAGCGGCGCTATCCGGGACTGCGGGTGCTGTTTTCTCCTGCCTTGGTGCAGGGTGAGCAAGCCCCTCTCTCGATCGTGCAGGCGATTCATCGGGTGGAACGCGATGGGCGAGCGGAAGTGCTGATCCTCTCACGCGGCGGTGGGGCGATCGAGGATATGGCATGTTTCAACGATGAGCGGGTGGTGCGGGCAATTGCTGACTGTGCGATTCCGATTGTGTCTGGAATTGGACATCAACGGGATGAATCCCTTGCCGACCTAGCCGCCTGATGTT
>JAAUSV010000193.1 GCA_012032525.1 Leptolyngbyaceae cyanobacterium SL_7_1 | reverse complement strand
TTTAGAGGGTAGAATGAGCAATGTTTAATTAGAAAGTTTGGCTATCAGATCCCCGAAATCTTCGAGATCGCGGGGATTTTGCATTAACCATCCATTGAGAATCGCCATATTCTATGTAAGGGTAATAAAAGTGTGATTGCCAACGAATTTAGCGATAGAATTTACTATTAGGAATAGTTAAATTTTTGCTGAATCATTTTGCTCAATTAAGTGTAGCCTCTGGCTAGGGGAGTGATAAGGGTTATGGAAGTTGCAGCATTCACCCATGCATTTGTCCACTATGAAGACCCCAGTTCGGTGGTAGATAGTCGGTCGATCGAATCCCTAATCCAGAGCTTACCCAATCCTTCTGGGAGTGCTCTGGGGAGTGTCTTGGCACTGGGCATCGTCACCACGGCTATTACCACTACTCCTCAAGCCAGTTACGCTACCCTCTTACCCGAAACGGTGGGACTTGGGACGGCTGACATCCAACTGGCGCTGAGCGATCGGGGCTATTACGATGGCGCGCTCGATGGCGTCTATGGAGCTGAGACTGAAGCAGCGGTGGTTGCTTTTCAGCAAGACGAAGGATTATTTATTGATGGCGTAGTTGGAGAAGATACCCTGACTCGGTTAGAGCTGATCGAACCAGAACCTCTAGTTGAGGACACCGTCTCGACTGAGCCAGCACCCGACGCGGATTTGGTGGATGATCGAGAGCCTGTCGTTGATGCTGGCGATTCGACGATCGCCAATGTTCAGCTAGCACTGGCGGATTTGGGCTATTACCCAGGGGCGATCGATGGGATTTTGGGCGAAGAGACAGAAGCCGCAATCTTGACCTTTCAGCGCGATCGGGGACTGGTGGTAGACGGTGTGTTGGGGACGGAAACCCTGAGCGCCTTGGGCTTGATTGCTGCACCCCCAGTGGTGCAGCCGCCTGTTAGCCTTCGTCCTGAGCCATCCGATCCGACCCCGATCGCTCCAGTCAAACCCGCGCCCACGCCCGCCCCAGATTCACCCGTTGTCACCCAGCCTAGCCCAGTTCCTGACCCAACTCCAGATGGATCTGAGCAACCCGGTGCGGGAATTGTCAATGAGGAGGAGTTTGAGATTGGACGAATTGCTACGATCGCTGCCGATCGCGCCACAATTTATAGCCAACCAAATACCAGTAGTGACAACCAACTGTCCTTGGAGAAGGGGACGTTTATTGCTTACACCAAACGCATTCAATTGGAAACGGGTGAACAGTGGTATTTTCTTCCTGCCTACGAAGGTTGGATCAGTGGCAATGTGGTGACGTTAATTGACTCATAACTACAGCACTTTGCGCTTTGATAGAACCAGATTTTTATTGAGAGCCGCGCTCAGCGCGGCTCTCAATAAAAATCTGTACCTCGTGCCCTTGAAAAGTGCTGTAACCTGACAGAGTGTATCAGGCTTACTTTCCTAATTCCTCTATAAACCGAGATAATAAGCAAGGCAGAAAATTATCTGTTTTGTTGTAGGAAAAAGGAAGAAAAATGGGTCTTTTCTTTGATGTTTTAAGTTCAATTAACAATCCCAATCAACGGGGTAGCATCGACCAACTCAGCTCCGTCACGGGTGTCCTGCAAGAATTGGCGGGTAACCGGGGGATCGACTCCGGAACCATGCAATCGGTGCTGTCTGGCTTGGGTGGAGCGCTCCGTCCGATGATGAAACAACAAGCAGTGGGGGGCGGATTGGACGATTTGATCGGTCAATTTACGGGAGCAAGTGCAGGCTTGGGGGCGCTCTCATCCGTTTTGTCGCCCCAGATTCAAGCCCAATTGGTGCGGGCGATCGCCAGCAAAACTGGCTTACCTGCCAACACGTTAGAACCCATGCTATCCACCCTGCTGCCTGCGGTGTTGGGTTTATTAAATATGGGTGCACCCGCTCCAGGAGTTGGAGGTAAAAATCCACTGCTAACTGCATTTCTAGATAGCGATCGCGACCAGGATGTGGACTTGGGCGACGCCTTTAAGTTTGCAACTCGTTTCCTAAACCCTGCTCGTTAAGACAAACCTTGGGTGGTGTAGGCTGTGCTCGCACCACCCAAGGTTTGCAGTTGTGTCCGTAGATAGATGGCGATCGACCTCAGCAATGGCTATCAATTTCAAGGGCGCGAGCGAAATACTTGCGTAGGGACAAGATTAATGATTTCCTCCGGGATATCGCTGGTGTCAGCCTGCTGCACAACCAAATGAGTTAGGGGGGAAAGCCATGAGACGGTTATTGATGCATAGCCCGATCGCCGTTGCTACGCTTTGGATTGTGGTGTATCTATTTTTAACGTTATTCCCTCTGTTGGTGTTGGTGTTGCATTCGGCTCCCACAGGGCGAGGGTTTTGGATTGAGTTCTCGGTGGCGTTGGGATTCATTGGGCTGGGAATGATGGCGTTGCAGTTTGTCCTAACTGCCCGTGTCAATCACATTGAGTCCTCCTACGGGATTGATATTCTGCTTCAGTTTCACCGCTACATGTCGCTGGTTGCCTTTGTGATGGTGCTGGCACATCCCATTATTCTATTTATCGCCCAGCCTGAAACGCTGCAACTGCTCAACTTTCCCCAAGCTCCCTGGCGGGCACGCATGGCAGTTTTAGGAACCTTGGCGTTTTTGGTGATGGTAGTGACTACCATTGGCGGAAGCCTTTGAAGATCCCTTACGAACCTTGGCGTGCTTCCCACAGCATTTTGGCAATGCTGGCAGTGGGGCTAGGGTTTGGGCATGGGGTCGCAGTGGGCAACTATCTCGGCTTATTTTGGAAAGTAACTCTATGGACGGCAATGATGCTCGTCTCGCTTTGGTTAATTATCTACGTGCGATTGGTAAAGCCTTGGTTGATGACCCAGAAGCCCTATGTGGTCGAAGAAGTCATTCCCCAACGAGGCGACGTGTGGACGTTGGCACTGCGTCCCTTGGGGCATGAAGGGTTTACCTTTGAGCCTGGACAGTTTGCCTGGTTGACGCTCAACATCACACCGCTGAGTATGCGAGAGCATCCTTTTTCCATGTCCTCTAGTGGCACTCGCGCCGATCGGATCGAATTTGGTATCAAGGCGATCGGCGATTTCACCAAACGCATCAAAGACTATCAACCTGGGACAAAAGCGTATTTGGATGGACCCTATGGCGTGTTTACCATCGATCGCTATTGGGATAGCGCCGGATTTGTCTTGATTGCAGGGGGAGTGGGCATTACTCCCATCTTCAGCATTTTGCTCACCGCTGCCGAGCGAAAGGACGATCGCCCATTCCTACTGATCTATGCCGCCTCTGCTTGGGACGATGTTACCTACCGCGAGGAGTTGGAGGCGTTGAAGAGGGAGTTAGATCTGACGATCGTTCACGTGCTGCGGAAAGCTCAGGACGATTGGGAGGGTGAGACGGGTTATGTGGATAAGGAGTTGCTAGAAAACTATATTCCGCTGCACCGAGGCAGCCGCCATTACTTTATCTGTGCTGCTCCGGTAATGATGGATGCGGTTGAACGCGCCCTATTTGAATTAGACGTGCCAGTTACCAATGTTCACATGGAGCATTTTAATCTAGCATGATGTCATTCAGTAAGAAGCCAAACTAAAAAGAGCCAAACTCATATGCGCCAAAGCATTATGTTGCAACTCGTGGCTGGGATAACGCTGATGTTGGTGGGAACCGCTGTGCTGTTTGCCTGGATTCAAAACCGTACTGGATTGGATGGACAGCGATCGCCTGCCGAGGTAGGTATGGAGACTCCACCATCCACAGTAAGAGCTGATTCATAAAGTAAATCTTAAGCAGCCAATCGTTGCACTATCAAACGAATCAAACAACCATATTCCACGGCATGGGCAAACTTCTGACCTGATTATCCCTGGTCTACCCAGATGACCTCAATTTAGATAACTTCTCCTTTTGTCCCACTTATTCAAAGAGCAGGTAGGTCAAGTCTGCCCTCGCTGCAACCACTCCCAAATCAACCGCTGCTGATGCAAAATCCGCCCTTCTAAGCCATTGGCAACTCCAGCGGTGTAGACGCCACTGGCATATCCCCGCTGTACTCCCTCCGTCAGAACGATATCTTCCTCAGTGGTCGCACTAAAATCTCGCTCCAGCGTCACCGATCGGGACTCACTCCCGGTACGCCGTACACGTCAATGTTGAGCTGGCAGGTGTCTACCGTGACCGGATCGATTCTGATCCAGCCACAGATGCCATTAGGCAGCGCAAAGGAATGAAGATTGGGGAAGATGCCGTAGGTAAAAAAGCCATCCCGTGCCCGCTCGCCCAAATGTTCCAGGGTGCGATGGCGCGATCGCCAGTCCATCGGAGTCGGTGTGTAGAGCAAATTGACGTATTGACCAAAGTGGTGCTCGTACAGGCGCACGGGTCCTTGGAGGGGGCTGAGGGTGGTGCGATGGGCGATCGCCACGTGGTAATCACACAGCGTATTGTCGTGGAAGTTTTTCCAGTTGCACTTGACTACATACTGTTGGCGCAGCAAGCGGGTGGATGCAGGAGTGCGGTAGCCCTGTAGGTCGTGGGGCATGGGGTGAAGGAATTCCACCAGTGGGGGAACCGCATCATCCAGGCTGACAAAAATAAAGCCGTTCCACTGCTCCACTCGCACGGGCTTGAGGGAGAAATCCTCCAGGCAAAAGCCCTCTGGAAAGCGGCTCTGGAAGGGAGTGCCCCGCAGTTGCCCATCAAAATCAAACACCCAACCGTGGTAGGGGCAAACCAGATGCTTCACACAAGCCACTTCTCCGTCGTAGCGCAAGGGGGAGGCGCGGTGGGGGCAGACGTTGTGAAAGGCTTGGAGGCGATCGCCATCTCGCACAATCACCACACTCAACCCCGCCACCTGTGCCGTCATCACCATTCCTGGTTCCGGCAAATCGCTGAGGTCGCCCACATATTGCCAGGTGCGTCGGAAAATGCGCTCCATCTCGATCGGCAGCAGATCGGGGTCAGTATACATCGCCGCTTCAAAGAACCGATGGGTGTCCAAAGCAGGCGATCGAGCATCCGTTAGTAGAGAGGCAACCGCTGATGTCATAGGATTTTGGCTGAAAAAATTATGCTAAAACAACTGCCTCACGACCCCGGAGTAAATCCATAATTTCTTCCTTATGGTCTTGGAAGCGGGGTTGGCGTTTGATGTGGTAGTCGCGTTCGCTGGGTAGATCGATCAAAATTTCCCGTTGCACCGTTCCCGGATGGGCGGTCAGCACATAGATTCGCTGCGCCAGAAACACCGCTTCCTCCACATCGTGGGTGATCATAAAGATGCTGGTCTGGGTGCGTCGCCAGACTTCCAGGAGAAACTGCTGCATGATCTCCTTGGTCTGCACATCCAGCGCTCCAAACGGTTCATCCATCAGCAGAATTTTGGGTTGGGAGGCAAGGGCACGGGCGATCGCCACCCGCTGTTTCATCCCCCCAGACAACTCCTTGGGCAGGGACTTGGCAAACTTGGTCAACCCCACCACCTCCAGGTAATACGCTGCTGCTTGCTGTTGTTGTTGCGCCGCCATTCCCCGCAACTTCAGCCCAAACGCCACATTCTCCATCACCGTCATCCAGGGATAGAGGGAGTAATTTTGAAACACCATGCCGCGATCGGCTCCCGGTCCTGTCACCCGCACCCCATCGACCCGGACTTCTCCACTGGTGGGGCGATCGAGTCCGGCAATTAGCCGCAGTAGTGTGGATTTTCCTGAGCCGGATGCTCCGACGGCACAGACAAATTCACCGCCTTCGACGTGGAGATTGATGTCTTTGAGGGCAACGATCGGGCTACCGTTGCGGGTGGGAAAGTGTTTGTTGAGTTGAATGGCTTCGAGGTGCATGAGTGGAAGGATGAGGGATGAAGGATGAGGGATGAAGGCTGGTGACAATTGCAACCCTTATTCTTGTGGGGTGGGCATCTTGCCCGCCCAGTCCAAACGGGCAAGATGCCCATTCCACAAGAGGTGGAAGTTCATACCATAGGGCTATCTTGCCCAGCGGCAGGACAGCTTTAGGAGCAGTCGAAATAGCAAATCGATCGCCAGTCCAATCAAACCAATCACGATTAGACCAGCAAAGATCTCGTCGGTGCGGAGGAAGCGTTGGGCGAGGCTGATGCGTTTGCCCAAGCCTTCGTTGGCAGCGACAAGTTCGGCAACGATGACGAGGTTCCAGGAGGCTGCCATGTTGACGCGGCAGGCGTCGATGATGCTGGGGAGGATGTGGGGGAAGATCACCTGTGTGAGGATTTGGGGACGCCGACCGCCGAGGGTGTAGGTGGTTTCGATCAGTTCTTTGGGGACAAATTTGACGGCATCCATGATCATCAGGGTGTTGAAGAACAACGTGCCAATGAAGATCAGCAGGATTTTGGGCAGTTCGCCCAAACCAAAATAGAGGATCAGCAGGGGGATGAAGGCGGGGGCGGGCATGTAGCGGACAATGCCGATGATTGGCTCTAGCAATGCCTGGATGCTGGCAAAGCTGCCCATTAACAAGCCGACGGGAATGGAGACGATCGCCGCCAACAAAAACCCACTCAGCACCCGAAACAGGCTGTAGGCAATATCCGCCGGAAGAATTCCCTCTGTCCACAGTCGTTGCAACGATCCCAGCACTTGCCCTGGAGTTGGCAACAGATAGGCAGGTTGCACGACCCCAGAGGTGGAGACCATCCACCAGAGCAACAACGGCACGAAAATCGACAGGGCAACTAGAATCAACACCAGTCGGCGGGGAATCCCTTCGGCAATCCGCCAGAAGACCGTGGGCGGTAGCATCTGGTAGGTGCGATCGCCCCCCTTATTTGGTATCGGCAACGGCTCAATCGATGTCATCGCGGTCTTCCTCCAAAATTAAGCGGGCTTGGCGGCGGCGTGGGCTTTGATAAAGCGATCGTCAAACAAGTTACTCAAATCGGGGGCTTGGGGAGCCAATCCGCTCTCCACCAGGAATTTGGTGATTTCCTCCGCCGCATGGGGCAGGGAGGTCATGTCAGTACCCGGTGCCATTGCCTTGAGGTTTTCCTCAACCCCAAAGATGGTGGTGCCGGTTTCGTATTCCTTGTACTCGTCCACCGTGACGCCACCCCGCTTCGCCATGATCTCCAGGGACGTATCAGGCTCTTTTCAATGAAATCTAGGGTGGCGAACCAGGAATCAACTAGGGCTTGTACAGCGTCGGGGCGATCGTCTACAAACTGGCGAGTCACCACCAAATGGTCAGAAATTGCGCCGGGAAAGTCTTTGGAGGAGAACAGGGTCTTGCTACCGGGACGCTCCAATGCCGTAGTGGTGAAGGGGGCAAACACGCCCACCGCATCCAGTTGTCCTGCCACAAAGGCGGCGGCTGCCGCTCCGGTTTCCAACGGCTGAAACTCAATGTCGGCTTGGGTCATTCCGGCTTGCTCCAGTCCCAGCAGCAGCAGGAAATGATCCACCGTGCCTTCCTCGGCGGCTACCCGTTTGCCGCGCAGGTCTTCAATGCGGTTGATCCCTTCTGCCACAATGATCTGGTCGTTGCCCGTAGAGTTGTCGTTGGTCAGCACAATCACCAGATCCGCACCACCAGAGATGGAACTGATGGTGTCATTCAAGGTCTGGCTATTGCCGTCTAACTGATTTGACGCCAGCGCATTGATCGAATCGAGGTAGCCATCAAACCATTTCAGCTCAACATTGGCGTTGTTTTGCTCAAAGATTCCCTGCTCCTCGGCGACTTGCCAGGGAATCCAACCGGGCCACGCACTAAATCCCAGGGCGATCGGCTCTCCGGGGGCTTCTGCGGCGGGGGAAGCGGTGTCGGTGGCTTGATCCGCTGCCGGAGCACAACTAATCGCCACAACTAGGCTGAGCAAGAATGCCGCACTCAAGGACAACAATCGATGTAGCTTCATTGGATCTCTCCTAGCAGTTCAACAACAAGTCACAGGGTTTACGCGTTCATCCTTTAAACCCCCTCCAACTCCCCCTTGGCAAGGGGGAGAATCAGGCTTTCTCCCTTGGGAGGGGGGAGAACTGAGCTTTCCTCCCCTCGCAAGGCTACTGGGTACACACAAGTCTAGACTGGCTTCGCTCCAAGCTCTTTCGCCCCTAAATCCCCCAACTCGTGGGGGACTTTGAAGCACAGCGTTGGCTCGGAAGTCCCCCAATTTTGGGGGGTTGGGGGGCGGTTCGCCAGAGACTTTGCTAGATTCGATCGCCTGTGTGTACACGGTAGCCTCGCACGGGGGGATTAAGAGGGGTGAATCTAGGGTTTATGCTTCATAACCAAACTGTCTACACACGGTTAGCCCACCACACAAAGGGATTTAGCATAGTTCTAATGCTTAAGCGAAGGCAAAGATTGTGTCGCAGGCTGCAATTTGGCGCGATCGCTCACCTGCTGGCGCACCCAACGAAACCACTGCTCCAAGCCCTCCCCAGTTTTGGCAGAGACGGGAATGATCGTTACGTGGGGGTTCATCTGTCGAACATTCGCCGCGATTTGTTCGATATTCACCTCCAAGTAGGGAGCTAGATCGGTCTTGGTAATCAGCAAGCAATCGGCTTCCTGGAACATGATTGGATATTTCAGCGGTTTGTCCTCGCCCTCGGTGATGCTCAACAGGGCAACCTTGGCGTGTTCCCCCACCTCAAACTCGGCGGGACACACCAAATTGCCAACGTTCTCCACCAACACCAGATCGAAGTCCACCGGGTTATGGTCGTGCTGCAAGCGATGGATTCCCCCCGCCACCATTTTGGAGTCGAGGTGGCACGATCGCCCTGTATTAATGGCAATTACAGGAAAGCCGTACTGCCGCAGGCGATCGGCGTCTAACTCGGTAGTCATGTCGCCCTCGATTACAGCAATTTTCAATTCGGCAGCTAGAGCAACTAGGGTGCGTTCCAGCACGGCGGTCTTTCCGGCACCGGGGAATATCGCACCGCACACAGGAGCAGTGCGCGGCATGTCACGAACAACCTTCAGGCTGGACATCGGGAGCACTCCGGTTTTCAGCATGATTTTTGATGGACCAAATTTTGAAGGACAACGTGCCGATCAATGGGCACCCTATTCGATCAGAAACCAATCACTCACCTTGATG
>JAAUSV010000192.1 GCA_012032525.1 Leptolyngbyaceae cyanobacterium SL_7_1 | reverse complement strand
GATTGGTTCAGCTAAGGATCATGGATTAAATAAACCGAATATTTTTGAGAGAAGCGCGGCTCCGCCGCGCTTCTCTCAAAAATATTCCAGATTAATTAATTTGCGATCCTAAAGAGTGAGCAGTCTTGCTTGCGTGAGTAAGATGCTCATACTACAAATTGCATAACTGGGATACACCCGATTCAGACTTCTTAACAGGGAGGGAAGTTTGTTTCACTAGGGTGAGATGTTTGATAAATGACTGAGCAGTTTGACCAAGCTGACCGAAGTCTAGGTAAATGTCCTTTTCTATATGGCAGGCTTATGCTTGCGATCGTAGGATTACTAAACCCCAATACATAAATCAGCAGATGTATTCATTCGATGCAGCAGCACATTTGCCAACCGATCGCTTACGTTTAAGTACTTACTTTTTGCGCCTGCGGGGTGCTTTAGATCGGGAAAAGCATCCTACTCTGATTGTAGATCTCACGTCGGGCTATATTTTGTCGCTCAACTTGCCTGCATTTGAGCTACTTAAAATAAATGCTGTGGGGCTTTGGATGACTGATTTTGCTGCAAATGAGCACTGGCATAGGGAAGTTTACCAGGAGCTACGGCAAACAAAAAATTTAATGGAACCATCTGGCTCTGTGATGCAGATGGACACCAAATGGAAACCCAGGTTAGTGCCGAAATTGTGCCCCATTATGTAGAATGGGCAGTCTTTCATCTCAATGCCAATCACTGATTGCCTTATCAATCTCAGCATTCGCTAAGGTTTTAAACAATAGCTCTGGCTCCCCCACGTAGGTTTGATTGCAATCAACTTCGGGTAATTGATCTGCTCTCCAGGCAACTACTCGACAACATAAACTGCTCAACTGTTCCAGGGATTTATAATCAACTACCCTACTCTGATCATTTCTCAAGAAAATGTCCGTGAAAAGTTCAGGATCAATCCCAGTTCTTACCATAGCTTCTGTTGGGCTTTGATACTTTAATGAAGCCCTCAACAAAAGGTGTAAGTTATGTTTTTGTTTGTCATTGAGATAGGCATTCATGCTGCTTTCTTTAGCATTTTTAACTTGATCTAGTTGTGTGTTGAGATAATCCCTCAACTCTTGCATCTCCAATGGAGATAAGCCCTGAATTTGGGCGATGAGGATTTTAAGGGAGTTAGTGAGAGTCGTTTCGGGGCGAGGATTGGGCAGGAATAAGTGACAGAGCAACTCTTCGTGGGTCCATCCTTTTAATTGAGCAATGAGTTTAAGGTTTCTTTCCTTGGGAAGACGAATTTGCTTTTCCCAGTCTTGAACTGCCGTATAAGACGTTCCCAGCAGCTTAGCAAATTCCCGTTGCGTCTTTTGACCTCTTAACTCTTTAATGAGTTGGGCTAGTCTCTCTTTCGCTAAGTCCTCATTCCCTTGACTCACTAAAACAACCATACGGCAATGCTCAAAAGGATGTTTGCAACGTTTTTTCCTTACTAATCGCTACACTCTTGCATAGGCACGACTAAGAAACTTCCTACTAGCAGGGAGCGTTGAATCAAAAGCACTGTAAGGGCATCAGGCTTGTCGGTGCGCTTCTAACCTAGCTCTTTCTTCCCATTAGGAGGGGGCTAATACCAAAGAAAGATGTCTGTGCAGAGATTTCCAGGATTTCTAACAATCGAAATTAAGCGTGTTTGGGTTATCTTAATCAAATCTATATAAACAGTTAAACCCAACATTCCACTTACGCAAGTGCCACATGTGACATTTACAAAGAACAGGTAAATTATCCGGAAAAAACAAAAAGTTTTATCAGCTATCCATCATTAGTATCTTTGACCCATAGCCCAACTAGGGAAAGTCTAAAACACTCTCCTACTCAACCAAACCCTAGTTTGGGTTTTCTCAGGCGATCGCTGCGACGTTCCTATCTTTTCCATTTATTACAAATTCTTTTCAATATAAAATTTATATTTCAGCAAGTTATACCTGTCAAATATTATGAGAATTGTCTCACAGGACTTTACTGAGAATGAGAATTCCTCATGCTTAACTCAAAACTAAATCTGTCAGAAATGCCAGACCGCACCAAAATTATTTTGGTGCGGTCTGGCATTTCTGATAGTAGTCTACTAGCTGTTTTTAAAGGACAGCTAAGTTCTAGTGTCTAGCGAATTACGAGAACAGGAACGTTGTAGCGCCTGAATCAACAATGTTGGTGCTGACGTTTGCTTGAGTAAACGTCGTATTCACCAAGGTGACTAACAACTCACCCGTACCAAAGCCCGTGTTGCCCGTCACTCCATCACTCAGGCGAATCTGAGTATTGGTTCCTGTGGCTGTCGTCACAGTGCGGATATCCAACGCGGCTAACCCACTGAAGGAGAGGAAATCACCACCTGTTCCCGTCACAAACCCGTTTACTCGGTCTGCGCCATCGCCACTCGCATAGCGAATCGTATCCCTACCTGCTCCACCCGTCAAGACATCGTTGCCTCCGGCTCCTTGCAGCGTATCATTTCCCCCACTACCTACGAGCGTATCGCTTCCAGCGCCACCTAATAGATAATCGTTGCCGCTTCCGCCATTAAGCGCATCGTTTCCAGTTCCCCCATCCAAATAATCGTTGCCCTCAAGACCATTCAGGCTATCATTGCCCTCAAAACCAAAGATGTTGTCTTTGGCTGCGGTTCCGGTGATGGTATCTACTCCAGAGGTGCCCACCGTCAGACCGATCACATCCACAGCATTGACCCCCGTCAGGGTTGCCCCAATTAAAATGGCGTCGGTGAAGTTGGCTTTACTCAGATTGGCGTTAGATAAGTTGGCATTGGTGAAGTTGGCACCAACGAAACTTCCTACTTCTAAACTGGCGCCCGTCAAGTTTGCCCCCGTAAAGTTAGTCAAACTGTCACCCGCAGCTTCCTTGAAGTTGGCGCCCGTCAAGTCTGCCCCTGTAAAGTTAGCACCTGTGATAGTACTCTTCTCAACAAACGCATTGTCCAATTGAACTCCACCCGTCAGGTTTGCGCCATCGAGAATGGCGCCAGCAAGGTTAGCATTGCTGAGATCGGCACCAACAAAAAGGGTATTGCTCAAATCAGCACCGTCTAAAGAAATCCCCTCTGCAATAACCTGAGTCAGGTTTGCCCCATTTAACTCGGAATCTGCGAAACGGGCACCACCCATTTGAGTGCGAGTCCCGTTTGGATGAGGGCTAAAGTCTGCTCCTGCAAAGTTGACATCTTCAGCACCAAAGTTGGTTAAATTGGCTCCACGAAAGCGAGAACTGGTAAGGGTTGCTCCCTCTGGTGGGTTGGTGTCTGTCAGATTTACTCCACTTAAATTGGCAAGGTCAAAAATGGCATTGCTGAGGATAATATCCGTGAAATTGGTTGATGCATCAAATTGAGCACCCGTGAAGTTGACATTGATCAGTAATGTCCCTTCTAAATCAGCACCCACAAAAGATGCATTTGGTGAAATTGGCACCTGTCAAGTCAGCCGCCTTCAGCTTGGCTTTGAATAGGTCCGCACCCGTGAAGTTGGCACCCGCCAAGTTCGGTCGCTCAGACTGTTCCCCGCTGAGGTTTGCTTCGTGCAAAATGGCATTTGTCAAATTGGCATTGGATAGATTGATAAACTTTGTGTCGATCAGCGATAGATTGGCACCTGTGAGGTTGGCACCCGTGAGATTGACATTCTCCAAGGTCGCTTTGTAAAAGTTGGCAGGTGCAAAGTTTGAATTGGCAGCAAAGATAGCATTCGTTGCAGTGACATTTAGCAGCGTTGCTTCTTCAAAATTGGTGCCTCTGAGTTGTGTCCCATTCAAGAGAACATTTTCCAGCCGTGCCTTGAAGAACGTGGAGCCATTCAGATTTTGATTACTAAAGTTGTTACCAACCAGATTTTGCTCGCTGTAGTTAAATACCGCCATAGGAACCTCTAGAAACTCCAAATTTGTGGTCAATTGATTGGGTGAGTGTGTTAGTCAAAAAATGGGTGGTAGTAGCCATTACTTCCCACTCATTCCCATAGGAAATGGTGCGATCGCCAAAACGATCGCTATCAACAGAGCACCGTTATATTGATGCACCTACATGAGAAAATTGGCTGCGATAGGAGCGATCGCAACAAGAGCTTAAACCTGATAGCAAAAATCTCTTACAGAGCTAAACCATTGAAATATCTATCTTTTATAAACAGATATCTAAATTGGAGTGCTCAAATTGCGTAACTGATTGTAGTAAAACCCCTTGAGTTAGATCGCACGACTAGACTGGATTTTTCCTAAATTTAGTTTAGAAAATTGCCAAGCTGGTTTTGCCTTCCTCTAACATTTAAGAGTGACAGACTAAATCTGTCAAACAATATAAGAAAACTCTCATCGAGTGGCAACATTTCACCAAACTGGAGTTACTAGAAACGCCCCACCTCTCACAACCCGATTAGAAATATAGCTATGTCATTCCAGCAAAGCACCATCAGGGTAGAGTAGGAAAAAGCTGATGGAGTTCGCCTTAACCGCCGCTAAAACTTTTACGTTTCCCAGCAGGCTGATGACTCCTACTCATTCCGACTTGTGGCGGAAGAGTGGGGCTTATACAGCTCGTCCAACTTCCAGCGCAAGTTCTGCTAAGTTGTTTACATGACTGAGACTGCATGATGCTGGAAAGTATTCTTTGGATTTTATTGCTGGGCTTTTTTGTTGGGCAAATTGCCCGTCGTCTGCAAATCCCGGCGCTGGTTGGAATGGTGCTGGTTGGAATTGTGTTGGGTCCTCAAGTCGGGAATGTGATTCGTCCCACTGTGGAGGTTGCCAATGCCCTGCGCGTCATAGCGGTGATGGTGATTTTAATGAAAGCGGGGTTAGGACTCGATCGCGAGAAGCTGCAACAGCAAGGGTCAGTCGCTCTGCGGTTGGGCTGCTTGCCTGCCGCTGGCGAAGCGGTGGCGATCGCCCTTGCGTCCATGGTAATTTTTCAATTTGATTTCACCACTGGCTTGCTGCTGGGCTGCATTATCGGAGCAGAATCGCCAGCGGTGATTGTGCCCGCAATGCTGCGGTTAAAAAGCTTGGGCTGGGGAGTTAGCAAGGGGATTCCCGATGCCATTTTGACTGGAAGCGCCCTATCCGATGTGCTGTTGTTGTTGGTTTTTAGTCTCCTGCTGGCGTTTCTCTCCCAGGGAACGGTGACGGGTGTAACTCTAGCGGGGTTGCCCCTAAACACTGTACAGCTATTGCCCTTGCAAATGATTCTGCAAATTGGCTTGGGGGTGTTATTGGGAATTTTAAGTGCACGAATTTTGGTTTCGCTGCTGGCAGAACAGAACTGGACGCAGAATGCGGTGCAAGATACGCTGGTCGCTGCCAGTTTTGCCCTGTTATTGGTAGTGCTAGCAGAGACTCTCCCCATTTTCTCTGGCTATCTAGCGGTTATGGCGATGGGATTTTTTTTGATTGAGTTTGACGCTCCCCTTGCCCGCCGATTGCGGGGTGGCTTTGATAGCCTCTGGGTGATTGCGGAAATATTTCTGTTTGTCCTACTGGGAGCCAATATCCAACTGGCGGTGTTGGGCAATGTCTTGCTGCCGGGATTAGGATTGCTGGGCATTGGCACCTTGGTTGGGCGATCGCTCGGTTGGTATCTGTCTACGCTGGGTAGCAATTGGAACTGGCGAGAACGCGTGTTTTTACTGCCGGGAAACTCGGCAAAGCTACGGTGCAAGCGGCGATCGGGGCAATCCCCCTGAGCGCTGGCGTTGCCGAGGGGGAAACCATTTTGGCGATCGCTGCACTTTCAATCTTGGTGACTGCCCCTCTAGGAGCTTGGGCCATCCCCACCTTTGCCCCAAGGTTATTGGAACGGGGTGAGGTTGATCCGACAAAAGTGGCGATCGCCCGTCGGATTGCAATTTTAGCGGCGGTTGATACCTCCTCCCTCGCCAACGGTGTGTTGACGAAGGCGGCGGAACTAGCGCGTCGTAGCGATGGACAGGTGATTGTATTGCATGTCCTTCGCACGACTGACGCTGTGGGGATAGAACAGTTGCAGAGAACCGCCCAAACTATCCTGGCAGATATTCACCATCGGTTCGTCGCCGTGCAGGGGTCAGTCCCAGAGGTGATTGTCCGCACCGCACAAGACTACAGGGTCGATGAAATCGTAGTCGGTAAACGGGGACATCGCCCCCTACATGAAGTCTTGGTGGGTTCAGTGTCGCGATCGGTGTTGGAGCTGAGTCCTATTCCAGTGATTGTTGTAGAAGATGATCAAGTTTTACCAAGTAGGAGTTAGGGGTTCTCTTGTTCCGATCAAGCCACCAAACGCAATCAGTGCCCAGAAAGGTCAGTTTTATCGTCACACGTAACGCCCGCCGCCATCAAGGTGCAACACTTCTCCAGTGATGAAGCCTGTTGTCATCAGAAACAGAATAGAACGAGCAACTTCCTGGGCTGTACCAATGCGTTTAGATGACGTCCGAACTATGCCGACGACCTACATTAATGCCCCAATGTTGTTAGAACAGGCAGAGATTGATCTGGCAGTCGGAGTATTTACCAATCCCAGTGCTCGGTTGCGATCGCACGCGCTCCTCACCTCTCCATTTGTCTGCATCATGCGGCAGGGACATCCTCTGGCATCTCAAAAAGAGTCTTCAAAATCCTCTTGCCGTCCGTAGGGCGTTCTATCGAGAAGGCTGTAGGCATCGGTGAGGGATTCAACACCACGGGCATAGGTTGTATAGGTGTGAAAAACGGCTTGGTCAATTCGGAAGAAAACGCTCAACCCGTGCGCTTCACCCTGCGTAATGTAGAAGGCGCGATCGCGATCCATTTCGGCTTTGGTGCGATAGTTGTACTCGATGGGCGCAATGCTCTCATCTACAGTCACATGAAAGTCGTAGTTGAAATCGCTACCAAAGGAGGAATACCAGGGGAGGTTCCATCCTTTGAGGGTTTTGTAGGCTTGAAGCTTGGGGAATGGAGCGCGGGAGACGATCGCAAAGCTGGTATCGCGATCGGGCAGCATTGACAGATCGCCCAAGGCATCGACAAACCCCGTGCAACCCATACAACCTTTGTCCCACTCTGGATCGAACATGAAGTGGTAGATGATCAGTTGGGTGCGTCCATCAAACAAATCGACGAGTTTGACAGAGCCGTTTTGTCCTGTAAATGTGTACTCTTTTTCAAGTCTGACCATTGGCAATCTGCGGCGCTCAGCATTGATGCGATCGCGCTGCTTTGTATACTCTTTTTCGTGCTCAAGCAGTGTTTTACGAGCAGTCAACCATTCGTCTCGTCCAACAATTGCTGGATGTGCGATTTGATGTTTCAGCATGTTGTTTCCCCCTTATTTTCTGTGAGGTTTTTTGTGAGGTTTTTTTGTGGAATGGAATCTGACCCTGCATTGAGCTAGGAGTGCAACAATGCCCGTCTGGTAAAATTTTTGGTACTTAACCGTATGGTTAAATATAAGTCAAAGTCACCGTCTCTGTCAATACAAATGTTCTATTATATTTCTCTAAAATTCCTAGTATAGACTTTAGCCCATGCTTGATAAGATAGACGGGTTAGGTAAGTTCGAGCGTTGTTAGCTTCAACATTTTTTGTTTACGGTAACGAAAGACCATGGATGAAGACACCGAGTGGATAAAAAATCGAAAGGATTTTGTCGCGTATATTCGGCTCCTGTTAGAAGAGATGGAGACCGGAGAAATAGCCTACGAACCTGAGTCAGCAGGAGACCTACTCGAAGCGATCGGGGCTTACGCGAACGACGTTCATGGCTCTTACAAAAATATGGGAATTGAAGCGAGTCCTGAAGAACCAACGTGGCAACTATTTGCCCAAATTGTGGCAGGTGCGTTGATTTACGAATAACGATTTAGCTTGCTCTGTTAACTTGCTCTGTAGTTCCCCGTGTCCGATCGCCTGTATCTACTCTCGATGCTACTGACTTTCTCCCACTAGGGTTCTCCCACTAATTTTCTTCCTTTGTTGAACTGACCGGGCTTGACATTCTGCGGTAGTACATTTAACCTGTAAATTAATTAACTGATAGGTTAAATGCAACCGTCCACCGATCCCCTGAGCCTGACTTTTACTGCCCTTTCTGATCCGACTCGCCGTGCTATCCTAGCTCATCTTGCCAAAGGCGAAGCTTCGGTGACCGAGCTAGCCCAACCCTTTGCGATCAGTCTTCCTGCCATTTCCAAACATCTCAAAGTGTTGGAACGGGCTGGATTGATCACCCGTAGCCAGGAGGCTCAGTGGCGACCCTGTCGGTTGGAAGCAGAGCCACTCAAGCAAGTGGATAACTGGCTTGAACAATACCGCCAATTTTGGGATCAAAGTTTCGATCGCTTGGACCAGTATCTTCAAGAACTACAGGCAGAGGAGAAGCGACCTAATGGTGAACCCTAACATGCGATCGCCATTAGCCATTCTGATGTAGATTAGCGAAACCGAGGAGGAGAACCATGATCGCAGGCAATGGAGAGGCGATCGCAACAGTGGACTACGGACTAACGATCTGGCGTAAGTTTAATGCACCTCGAAGTTTAGTGTTTCAGGTGTGGACTCAGCCGGAGCACTTTGCTCGTTGGCTAGGTCCAAAGGATTTTACAACCACCTTTTGTCAAATGGATGTGCAGTTGGGCGGTGCCTATCGAGCTTGCATTCGATCGTCCGAAGGCACAGACCACTGGATGCAGGGGATCTACCAAGAAATTGTAGAACCAGAGCGCCTTGTCTTTACCTTTGCTTGGGAGGACGAACAGGGTCAACCAAAACACGAAACGCTTGTTACTGTAACCTTTACAGAGCAGGGCGATCAAACCCTGATGACCTTTCATCAAGCCATCTTTGAGTCAGTGGAGTCGCGTGATTCTCATCATTCAGGTTGGTCGGAGTGTTTCGATCGCCTCGATGCCTATCTAACAGGATTTTAGAGAAGTAGCAGATTCCGTAGGGGCATGGCAGCATGACCTTGAGCGTCTAGAAACAGCCCCAGTAGAGCTTTGAGGCTGGCTTTTTGGTAAACGGCATTAAGCAGAGGAGGCTATACACTAGCCCTTGGGCGTGTTGAAGAATGGTTTCATGATCGTCTTCTGATTGTTTACT
>JAAUSV010000191.1 GCA_012032525.1 Leptolyngbyaceae cyanobacterium SL_7_1 | reverse complement strand
CTCGGACAATGGGATCAACCTCTGGGGTCAAATAGGATTTAAGTTGGTGAATATTTTGGTTGGCATCAGTCAGCCAGATGTAGCGTAGGGCGATCGCCAATACCTCCGGCTGTAGCGGTTGCTCGGTTAAGGCATGGACTACAGGCAAATGGGCTGAGTTGGGGTAAGCCAGCATCGCCTCCAGCGCCTGCCGTTGCAGCTTAGGCGTAAGTTGCGGCAGCAAGGGAGACAACACCTCTCCCACATTGCGCGGATCGATGTGGGTGAGCAGCTCAATGCAAGAGGCTTTGTCAGCTTCGGTGCCAGGACGCTCGATCGCTTCTACAATCGCCCGTTTAAAGGTGCGTAGATCCACCTCAGACAGGCTCAGTTGTCCCCGTTCTGCACTCATGACCAACAGGCTTAAATAGCCCGATCGCAACAACCACACCGCGGCTGCCCAAGCAAATGACACCAACGCGATGCCAAACAACAACACCCAACTGACTTGCTGAAAGGCATCATCGGCAAATCGCTGCACAATTAATAGGATGGCTAAGCCCGTCAAGCCCGTTGACAGTGGCTCCGCCACCCCTCGTACGATCGATTGAAATCGCCCCCGCAGTTGCTCCGGGATCGGTTGAAACAGCACTGGTCCCGTACTAGCAATCAAGGTGTAGCGCAGGAGTTCATCCAAAAATTTCAGCCCGATCAGTCCCCAAAATAGGTTGCCAACCCCTGTAAGCAGAGCAAGGCTCATCGTGGCGATCGCCGCCGGAGGCAAAATCGCGATGGTAAACACACCCAACCGTTCGATCGCCCGACTAGAAATCAACCACTGGGTAATCAATTCGACGACTCCCAAACAAGCACTAAACCAGGCTAGGAAGTCTGCCATGCGGTTGAGATTTTCCTCGGCTGCCTCCGCGTTTGACCCGATAAACTCGTACTCCAACTGGTTGAGATATTGGAAATCCAGCAGCAAAAACAGGACTTGGGCTAACACAAAGAAAGCCACCACCAGAATGGCGTAGCGCCGTAGCGGTCCTCGGAGACGACGGGCTGCAAAATCAGTTTGCCCCTCCTGCAATCGCCGCCGGGGAGAGTCAGGGAAAAACTGCTGGTAGGCGTGGCTCAGGTAAAATAGGATACAAGCCCCAACCAGCAGCATGACACACGCTGCCAAGATCACATTTTCCAGCCCGATCGATTTTCTCAGAAACGGCAACGAAAACCCGCTCACCACATCTGCGGCTAAAATCCCACTACTCACTAGAGGGTAGGTGCGTTTGATCTCTCGAATATTAAAGAGTTGATTCGCCGTGATCGACGTGTTGACCTCATTCAACACATAGATTGCTTCTAGCCACAATCGCATCAGGAAAATGGCATACCCCCCCAACAGAGCAGGGTGTAACCCAATTCTCAACAGGATTAGCGGGACTGCCATCAACACGGCAATCAAGACAATCACTCGCCGCAGGGGTAAAAATCGTTGTAACCCATTGGAGAGTAGTCCCAAGCCTGCCCCAATAGCAGCACTTGCCAAATAAATTACGGGTAACGATCCCGCTCCATATTCGCCCAGAAACAGGGTGGCTGCCCCCACTTCTAGCCACAAAATACCGATCGAGGTGGCGGTATAAAAAGCAAACATCAACAGGGTACGTTCGCTCTCCTCAGAACGGAGATTGAACAGTTTCAACCACCACTGGGATGCTGTTTTCTTGGGAATGATCGGTTGCTCCGCTCTCATGCAGTCCTACGCCTTATCCGCTTCGATCGCCTACTACACCACCAGTCCAAGTACTTGAACAGCCTTACCCTCGCCGTCTCAACGTACCCAGTGGAGCCATCGTCAATCGATTTGAAGAGTCAATTCTTGACTATGCAGAACATCAGCAATGTTGCGCTAATTCTGTCATTGTCAAGAGGGTTTAAACCAATCATCTCCTAAAGCTGTATCAGATTCAACTCTAAATCGCTAATTTACTGAGAAATCGGGCGATCGCCGACTCCTTTGAGCTTTAGAAAGCGCAACTGTGCACATAGGGACACAGCAACGCTATGTCCCTATCTAGATCGACTGTTACGCCGAGCAAAAATTTCAGGCTGTTCAGTGACGCCTCAGGTGTCCGAAAAGATTAGTTCTAACTAGCTACTTCTTGGGAGCGAACAACATCATCATGTTACGCCCTTCACGCTTAGGAGCTTGCTGAACTTCGGCGATCTCTTGCAAGTCGGTTGCCATCTGCATCAGCAATCGTTCTGCAAGATCGCTATGCTGAATTTCACGTCCTCGAAACATAATTGTGGCTTTGACCTTATCACCCGCTTTCAGAAAACGTTCTGCCCGGTTGATACAGACTTGGTAGTCGTGTTCTTCAATCTTGTAGCGCATCTTGACTTCTTTAACGTCAGAGGTGTGCTGCTTCTTGCGGGCTTCTCGCGCCTTTTTTTCTTGCTCAAACTTAAATTTGCCGTAGTCCATGATGCGGCAAACCGGAGGATCTGCTTTATCACTCACCAACACCAGATCCAATTCTTTTTCTTCTGCAATCTTAAGCGCATCGCGGGGAGTCATGATGCCAAGCTGACCCCCATCAGTATCAATCACCCTGATTTTTGGGAATCGAATTCGTTCATTAATGGTGGGCAATCGCGATTCGGTTTGGTCAATGGAGGCATGGGCAGTGTCGGGTTAATTCCTTAATTTGTTTAGTAGTGAACTGAGGGCTGCTAGCAGATCTGTTAGCAGTCGGCGGCAAACAGAGAATCCCTCGATCGCTTCCTTGCTAATAGAAGCGGAATTCAACAAACCTGATCGATCGAGGGTGCGTTTACAAGGTTTTCTTTACAAAGTTTTACAAATCAGCCTGTTAGAACAACTAGTCATCCAACGATCGTGATTTCTAAATCAAGCGGTGGAACTATCAATTTACTACACGATATTCTACTCAGTTCCCAATTAAATCGCTCTATTCTGCATCAAGTCTTGACATCAAGATGGCTTTTTGGACTAAATAACTCGCCACAAGATATGTCTGGTATTCCATTATGACAAATTCGTTGGGTGTGTTGAAGCAGATGCTCGCGGTTGTGCTGCAATCCCCTTGTTTGTTGTGCGATCGAGCCACTGCCCACCTCCTCTGTCCCAGTTGCACTCGTCAACTCCGCCAGTGTCAATTGCCCGCCAATGCTTGGATTGAGAACAACGGGATTTCGTTATTCGTCTGGGGAGACTACGGCGGCACCTTGAAGCGGGCGATCGCCACCCTCAAATACAACAACCACCCCCAGCTAGCGCAACCTTTGGGACAATGGCTCGCCCAAGCATGGCTAGCGTCTACTCCCCATCCTCCACCATTGGTTGTTGTCCCTATCCCCATGCATCCAGACAAACAGAAGCAACGGGGTTTCAACCAGGCAGAGTTGTTGGCAGACTCGTTTTGTCGATATACCAGACTACCGTTACAGCGGCGTGGGTTAGTCCGGATTCGATCGACTCAAGCCCAATTTAGCCTGTCCTTGGCAGCACGGGAAACGAATCTGGCAGACGCGTTTGACCTGGGAACGGCATTCCAGCAGCATCCACCGACTCAGGCTGTGCTGTTGCTAGACGACATTTATACTACCGGAACAACTGCCCGTGCTGCCGCTCAACCCTGATCAGGTACGGAATTAACGTGTATGGAGTGGTGGCGATCGCCAAACCTTTCTGGCACAGAATGAATCCCTAGGAAGGATGGGCAATGGGTCGGGGCGGGGGCAACTCCGTTGAACCAAATACAGGCGCGGGATCAAGCCCTGTGATGTGCTGAAACTGATCGGGAGTAACGGTACTAACGATCGGGTGACTTTCCCAATGTTTGAGCACAGCATGCACCTGGTTGAGAAATGCCACGCCTCTGAGGGGGGGACCGTTAACCAATGATCAACCAGAGTTTCTACCAATGCCAACTCGATCAGCGCCGTTGGGTAGGTCTGAAACAAATCCACCAAATAAACGGCTATTTCGCACTGATCGTTGCCATCGCGCTGGTAGCTCTCAAGAATATATTTGACTCGTTGCTGACTGACCTGGGTTTTAAGCTCCATGAAACATCAAGAGGGTCATCGGTACTTAATGGTGTTGAACTAATAGTGTTGAACTGCGGTTGCTTGCTAATGCTGCCTACTAATAAAGATAGAACTAAACCCCTGGCACGGGATGTTTTTGAGAATCACCCAATGGCATGAATTCTATCTGAGGAATTTAATTCACGCTAATGTAACTGTGGTTGTGATTCACGCTAATGTAACTTTAGTTAATTTGGGCGAGCAATCACTGGGTTTAACTGTCTTTT
Organism: Leptolyngbyaceae cyanobacterium SL_7_1; assembly: GCA_012032525.1. Taxonomy (GTDB): domain Bacteria; phylum Cyanobacteriota; class Cyanobacteriia; order Elainellales; family Elainellaceae; genus JAAUSV01. Next base: position 4,803 of record JAAUSV010000191.1, on the reverse strand, counting down.
AATGATGTTCCACGAGTGAGCCATTCATGCCAAATAAGTGCTTGCAATCCATGCGAGGAATTACTATTCCCGTTGTGCTATTGGGGTTATCTATCACCATCCTTCCTGCAACTGCCAACTCCTACCCTGATTCCTCTCGATTTGAACCGAGTTCAGAAGAGTTTCAGACCTGTGCGAGTCAGCTATTAGCCGCAGGAGTGGCTCAGCCACAGGTAGCAATCACCTGTGCTCGTACCCTGCATCCTACCGAGCTGTCCGACTGTGTCGCCACAATCGAGGCAACCACTGAGCTAAATGCAGAGGACATCTTAGCGCGCTGTGAGCGCGTCCGGCGTCCGGCGGAGCTGGCAACGTGTGTGACCGATATCAACACCGGACGGGGAGATGCGATCGCCCTAGATGTGTTGGACTATTGCCGCCGTAGTCTCCTGCCCATTCGCTTCTCCAATTGCGTCCTAGGGGTGGGCAGCGAGGTCAATTTTGAATCCACGGCAGTGGCTCTAGAAGCCTGCATCTCAGCTAGCGATCGCCTATTAGAGGAGGAACTCCTCCCAGACTTTATCTTTCGAGAGGAATCCTCAGAGAACCGCTGACCTATTCTTCGCGATCGAGCAACGCAGAACAATTTTGCCGAGTATTGCTGACCTCGCGCTGGGTGCGGCATTGCTCATAGGCAATCTGGTTGGCTAAGGCTTGGGGAAGTTGGGCTTCTAGGGACAGTGCCTGTTCAAAGAAAGTCAAACTCTCCTGAGTCTTGCCCTGCAACCGCAGAATTTGGGCTTTGAGATAGAACAAGTCTGGATTTTGCGGGGTTTCGGCAAGCGCCCGATCGACGGCTTCGAGTGCTGCTTCTTCCTGGTCGAGGTCTCGATAGCCGATGGCAATGCCTCGCTGCGCCAGATAGGAGGGGGCGGCGTAGTTCTCCAAACGGGCGATCGCTGATTGGGATCGGAGAAGGGTAAATTGACTGCCAACATCAGATCCATGTAACCCCTGAGCAAATTTAGCTCCGGATCGGTGGGCGCTAGCCGCTCTGCCTCACCCAAGTGGTCAAACACCTGTTGGAGCTTGGCAAGCACCGTTGGCGTGGCTCGCACGACACCTTGGGTGGAAATAATATGGGCTCCTTCCAAGAAATGTCCTACCGCAATGTAGAGGTTGCCGCGCAGCGGATTGGTGCCAACCAATGCCTCAGCAGTTCTCAAGGTGGTGGTGGCGCTCTCTCCCATCGCTTCCAGATCACCCTCTAGGTAGTGAAATGAGGTGCGCATGGCGTGGGTCAGCGGCTCGTCTTCCTCAGCCGCTTCTAATAATTCAGATGCCGCTTGATAATCCCCCTGCTCAAAGATTGCCTTAAATGCGGCTTCGGTGCCCGCGCCGATCGGTTGGGGTTTTCGCGCCGGAAGGGATCGCCTGCCCAAGCAGGGATGCCCAAACTGAGGGCAAGAGCGACGCTGCTTGCAACTGTTACAGTCATCTGCTTAAAGAAATGCAGGGGGACTGGTTCCGAGTGCGCTTAGAAAACAGTGTCATCATGGGTAAGCCTTAGAAAATCAAATGATGTGAATAGAAGTGGACTAGATAGCAAATTATCGAGAAATCTGTTTTAATTTGCCCACAGAGGCTTGCGCGAATCAAGATAGCACTAACTCGTTCTGTGCGTCCACCGTTCCAGCATTAGCCATACTGATGCTTTATCTTTCGCCAAGACGCGATCGCCTCCGGTTAGTTCCACACGCCACTGGTTCCACACGTCACCAAAAGCTCAGTACACTGGAACCCATACCCCTAACGATCGCACCTGAATGCTGTATCTTCGCAATCTGGTCTATCACCCTGCGGCAACCCCAACAGCGATTCTTAAGTCAATCAACTTAGAACTGGCTCCTCAACAATTGGGCTTAGTCGTAGGACCTAGCGGCTCTGGCAAAAGCACCCTCCTAGAAATCTTGGCAGGACTGGCAACCAAAACAACGGGCACCATCCACTGGCGTGAACAGGAACTCACCCCCGACCATCTACAACAACTGGGTGGCTTGGTGTTTCAGTTTCCAGAGCGGCACTTCTGTGGGAATACCCTGCTAGATGAGTTGCGCTTGGGACACCCAGAGATTGGCACAGCGACGATCGAGCAGGCATTGAATGAAGTGGGATTAGGGCATTTACCGCTAAACACGTCTCCCCGATCGCTGAGTGGCGGGCAACAACGTCGCCTCGCCCTCGCCGTCCAACTGATTCGCCAACCCTACTTGCTGCTGTTGGATGAACCCACCGCCGGATTAGACTGGTCAATGCGTCAACAGGTGCTCACCCTGCTCAACCGCTTGAAACAGGATTGGAGCCTGCTGATCGTCAGCCACGATGCTAGCGAAATGGTGGCGATCGCCGATCGCTGTTGGCGACTCAACCACGGCGAACTCACCCCTGCCGATCCCGCCAGTTTTGCCAACCCTGCCAAACTCCCTGTGAACGGTTAAACAGTTTTCATGCAAAGTCCGGATTCCACTGATTTGTCCCTCCTGCCCTCACCAATCGAGGTATGGGATCACACCTTACAATGGCAACCCAATGCTACTCAACAGCACCAGTTTCAGCAACTCTATGAACGGGTGATCGAGGGCAATCGCCAACTAAATTTGACCCGGATTGTGGAACCAATCGACTTCTGGGAGAAGCATATTTGGGATTCGCTGAGTGGGATTCGTCCTTGGCTGGAGGAAGGAGCGATTAGGGATCAGCCCTTAGCGGTTAGCGATCAGCCATTAGCAATTAGTGAGCAGCCTTTGAAGATTATTGACTTGGGGACGGGGGCGGGGTTTCCGGGGTTGCCAGTGGCGATCGCCCTACCCCATGCCCACGTCACCCTGCTAGACTCCACCCGCAAGAAGATTGCCTTTGTGGATACGGTGGTGGAGGAATTGGGGTTACAGCAGGTGCAGACAATCTGCGATCGGGCGGAGCAGATTGGCAAACAACCCGTTCACCAATCTGCGTATGATCTAGTACTGATTCGAGCGGTGGCGGCGGTGACTGTGTGTGCTGACTATGCCCTACCGTTGCTCAAACCCGATGGAACAGCGGTGCTCTATCGAGGGCAATGGAGCGATCAGGAACGGGATAAGCTAGAACGGGCGATCGCTCCTATGGGTGGAAAAATCACGGCGATCGATGCTTTTACCACGCCCCTGAGTCAAAGCATTCGGCACTGTGTCTACCTCCAAACCCCCCTTACTCACAACCTTGAGTAGTCACGGAACCATCAGGTAGGGTGGCTCCGCACACGCGAGTGTCGCTCAAGTCTACCTCCCCTAGAGCATTGCTGAGGTCGGCGTTGTAGAGCCGCACATCTTCAAAATTGGCATCGGTGAGGGTGGCTCCCGTGAGGTTTGCCCCAGTCAGGTTGGTAAAGAATTTGTAGCGTTGAATTCCCAGAAAGGGCACAAATTCTCGCACCGTTGTCACATCACTCAAGTCGGCTCCTTCTAGCAGCACATTGGCGAGGTTGGCTTGTGCCAAATTAGCCCCACTGACCTCAGCCCGACTGAGATTGGCATTCTGTAAATCCGCCAATTGCAAGTCAGTGTCTTGCAACCCTACCTCGCTCAAATCTGCACCAATCAAACGAACTGCGATCAAACGTGCTCCTTTTAAGTTCGCTCCAGTCAGAGTTGCGTTTTCAAGATTTGCCCCCACCAAATAGCTGCCCTCTAAATTCGCCCCGCTTAGGTTTGCCCCCGCTAGCGTTGCCCCTTCCAAATTGACGCCTGCTAGATCGGCGTTGCTCAGATCGGCTCCGGTGAGGTCGCAGCGCACACAGGTTCTCGTTTCCAAAAGCTGGTTGACGGGATCGGCGATCGCCCCACGCTCCCCTTGCAGCCCTGCCGCTGGCTCAGCCGTCCCAGAGCTAGGACGAGCAGCGGCGATCTGACTGGTCACGAACGCGCCAAATTCCTCAGAAGAGACAATCTTCAACACATTGCTGCGATTGCCCTGCTCACCCTCCGCACGGGTGATAAAGCTAATCTCCAGTTCTGCAAAATCCCGATTTCCAGTTCTATTTTCCTCATTGAGATCCGTCGCGGGGTCAAAATCGGCGGCAAGCTCCTCTAAATCGGCATCTTTTTCCACATACAATGTGCCCCCGATCAAGAATGATCCCGCATCCATTTCCTGTTCCCACAGCCGAAACCGCGTTGCCAAAACCGTGTCAAAGGGAATCACCAGTTCTTGGGTTCCCCGGCGATCGTCCAACAACTCGACTGGCTCTCCCGTTTCCAGGTAAACGGTTAACCCCGTATCGGTGACGTTGATCTTACAGGTGTCGGAGTCCGAGAGAGAGTCGAGTTCTAAGGAGCAGTTGATTTCCACCCCCGATCGCTGATCGAGCGGCACCGGAATTTCTAAGCCTTCACAGCGCGAGTTATAGGGAAAGCGAGAGCACAGGTCGTAGAGTTCGCGTAACTCGTCGTCGGATTGGGCATAAACAGGGCTGATTAGGGCGATCGATGAGGCGAGTAACCCAAGCAGGAAGAATTTCATTGGTTGAATGACCTCGAATAACGTCAAGCAGAGTTCATGCGATCGATGAATTGAACTATCACGTTGAAAACCTGAGTCATTTGTAGCGAATTATGTCCAAAATACCCGCCTTGTGCGCGAACAGCAAGTTGTCTATTGGTTTTTTATGTGTATGATTTATGCATATATAGCGGTGTGCAGTTTAATTAAGTACAGTAGCAGGCATGGGTAAACCAACTGCGTATATCGTCTAAGGTAATCTGCTCTAACCCTTGTGCAATAGCT
>JAAUSV010000190.1 GCA_012032525.1 Leptolyngbyaceae cyanobacterium SL_7_1 | reverse complement strand
TGCCGTCGAGTTTCGTCAGCACTACCCCCGTTAGTTGCGCCACCTCTGAGAAAACTTCTGCCTGTCGCAAGCCGTTTTGTCCCAGAGTGGAATCGAGCACCAAGAGCGATTCCACCTTGGCGTTGGGGGCTTTTTTGTCGATGATGCGGCGGACTTTGCCTAGCTCGTCCATCAGGTTTTTCTTATTTTGCAACCGTCCTGCCGTGTCAATCAGGAGCAACTCCGTGTTGCGGGATTGGGCAGCTGTGATCGCGTCAAATACCACCGCTGCTGGATCGGTGTTTTTGCCCGGATTGGCAATCACCTCAACGTCACTCCGCTTGCCCCAGACTTTGACTTGCTCGACCGCTGCTGCCCGAAAGGTGTCGGCGGCTCCAATTAGGCAGCGATAACCTGAGTTGGCGGCAACATGGGCAATTTTGCCGATGGTTGTGGTTTTGCCTGCCCCATTGACTCCGGTGATTAACCAGATATTTAGCGTATCTTTATCGGGGGCAAAACTGGCGGGATAGGTGCGGTAAGGGCGATCGAGCATGTCTCGCAGAAGCTCTTTGAGATAGGCGATCGCCTGCTCTGGGGGCAGTGCCTCTTGCCGCAGCTTCGTTTGCAAAGACTCAATAATGTAATCAGTGGCAGCCACCCCGACATCTGCTTGGAGCAGCAGTGCTTCGATCTCAGCTACCCCATCCTGGTTGAGGGGACCTTGACCGACGATCGCCTTCAGTTGGTTGATCAAACTCCGGCGAGTTTTGTCTAATCCTTGTCGCAACCGCTTCAACCAGGTGATTTCTTCAATATCGACCTGATCTGCCCGTCGTCCTTGGGCGGCTAACACCCCTGCCGACCAAATAAAGTTCTCATCCAGCGGCACTTCTGGAGCTGTCGTAGGGGTGTTTACTTCTGGTTCTGGGTCAGCGATCGCCTCTGCTTTCAACCGTTCCAAGCGTTCCTGCCGTTCTGCCTCTGCTTTCGCCCAAAACGGCAGCGTGGCTTCGGTTGTTTCAGCGGTTTCAAGGATGGTTGGAGAGTCTGGAGCGAGCACCGGATCGGGTGGGGCGATCGGGACACCTTCCTCAGATTCAACCTCAAGCTCTGGATCGGAGGAGACAATCGCTTCAGTTGTGGCGGCTTGAGCGGCGGCTTCCTGCTGACGTTTTCTTTGAATGGTTTGGTACGCCAACTTTGCCCACGCTAGAGAATTCTCGGCATCAGCAGCAGATTCTGCCGGGGTTGCTGTTTCCTCTGTTGGTGACTCAAGTGGGGCTGGTTCCGCTTCAGATGAGGTGTCAGCGGATTGTCGATTAAACCAATTAAAAGAAGACATAGCTCAGTAACTCTGCTGTGTACGCGAAGGATCGTCCTTTTCTTAACTTTATAGGACTTATGCACTTCCTGTAGCGTTTCAAGCATTAGGGAGAGTAGGCGTTTTGTCTAAATCGCAGAAATGCCTCAATTCTAGATAGTAATTTATCGAACTCGATCGGCTTACGAATGAAATCGTTTGCACCCAAGGCTAGCCCTTGAATCGCCTCTGCCTCTTCGTGGGCTGTCACTAGCAAAATAGGAATAAAGGGAATAGCTTGGTTTTGACGAATTCGCTGAGTTGCCTCATAGCCATTCATGCCCGGCATCATCACGTCCATCAGGATCAGGTCAGGCGGTGAGCTTTCAACCTTTTCGATGGCTGATCTACCGTTGTCTGCCGTATCGACCTCATATCCTTCTGCTTCTAAAACGGTTTGAAGCAGGAACAAGTTATCAGTTAGATCGTCTACTACAAGAATCCGAAAGGGTAAGGAAGCAGGCACTGCAAGAAAGAATGAAAGAACAGTTAGAGTGACAAATATAACTTTTACTATACCGAATAAATTAAATGTTACACCCTTCTATACAGAACAAAAATAAATTAACTAAAGCAGCGATCTTCAAGACTCATCAACACAATTACATCTTCCTTTCGATAGATTATTTGTATTAATTTATTGACGAATGTGATGGTGGATTGCTCTAGAAATCGGGCTTAACCTCGGTTGGTCAATTAGACCTGTATATAGCAATCCTATCTAAATCATGAAATCCTGCCGCCCCAGTCCCCGGCTTCTCTAAAAGAAGCCGGGGAGCTTTGTTTCACGGTTGATTTAGGATTGCTATATCAAATTCCCCGACTTCTCAAAAGAAGCCGGGGAATGAAAGCCAATCCATTGAACTAAGGTCGTTAGATCTCCGCAACCGCCCGTTCAACTAGGCGTCGTGCTAGCGTTTGCACTCCTGTATGCTCATAGTATTTGCAGAAGACATCCAAGAACGGACCCACGTACTGGGCTTTATCTTTGCTGATTTCTACAAACTTTTCCAGATTGTCGATCACTTTTTCTGGAGTCAAGTTTTTGGCGCTGACGAAGTTATTCATCCAGCCTTTGGTTGAACCAAAACTTTCCTTAATAAACCCCAACTTGCCGGATGAATCATTACCCGGAATTAGTTCCTGCACACCCTTAAAGGTTTGGTTGTGCTCTAGGTCAGAAGGACTACTGCCCTGTACAAACGACAACGCCTTATCGGCAAAGGTGGGTCCTAGGGGGATCAGTCCATCAAAACACACCAGTGCAGTCATCCGCATTAGGGACTCACCGCTGTAATCGCCCAAGGACGCCAGAAAATCGCCCACACTGTCGCCGGGGATGCCGTTGATCTGGCAGAAAGCCACAACCTCTGTCACTAGCTTGACCGCCAGATCGATGCTTTGGGCTTTCTCAGGTTTAGGGGCGAGATTGCCCAAAACACCCAGAAAGGGAACTCCGGAAATCGCTTTGCCAGCCAGGGTAGCAGCTCCCAATGCGGCGGACGCCCCGGTTACCGTTTGGTAAAGCCAGAGCGCTCGTTGATAGCCCTCGGATTTGTCGTTAAATAGGGCAACTGCCCGATTGCCAATTTGTTTAACAAGGGCGGGGTCAGTCTCGCCTGTGACAGTGCGAATGGTGTTGTCAAAGCCAACTAAGTTGTCCCATTGTCCGGGAATAACAAAATCTAAGGCGCGCAACGCCATGACGGTGGGACCGCCAGTGGGCAATTCATCAACTAATTGATAAATCGGTTTACTCAAAGTAGTCTCCTTTTAATATGGCAAAGAGGTAGTGCTGCATTATTACTGGTTGAAGGCATGATGATTGAGAGGCAATACGTCCCAATAACCATGACCATGCAGGCTACTTTAGCTGAGCCAGCCCCGTGAGATTGAATTTGGAGAGCCACGTTTCTCGATCTTCTTTTTGAAAGCTCTCGTCACGAGATTGCACCTTGACCTGATAGCGATCGGCGACAAGGGCAGCGGTCTGATTATTGCCAATATCGACAACCGGGTAGCCAGCCACTTGACGAGTGCTGGAGGCAAATTTTTGTTTTGCGTCTGGATTGCTGGTGGTGTCGTTGATCGACAACATGGCAACATTGGTGCCATCTCGATTCACCTTATATTCCGCAAATCCTTGCTTTTCTTGAGCGGGAACAACGTCGTATCCATCTTGAGAGCGAGGGAAAAATTGATTAAAGCTTCCACCCTTCTGAGCCTCGTCAGAAACTGCCGCTGGGGCATCTCTGCCGGTGGTTTCTTCTTGCACATCGTCGTAGGGGGAGCTGTAACTGCAAGCAGAGAGCAATAGGACAAGGCTAAGTAATATTGGAGCTACAACTTTACGCCAACTCGTGCGCCAACTCGCAGAACCCATAAGGAAAAATCTCCTGGAAATCAGACTCTTTTGATTGTCCGTGACCCAGGTTAATAAGAATCAAAACGATGGAAAAAGTTAATGTTTCTAACCACTGGTTGACTACAGGATAAAGAATTGAAAATTCATTGGGATTCTTATTTTTTCCTTAGGATGGCGAATCCATATAATGTGTAGTTCATAACGTGTAATTTTCCTATGTAGGGGCTGGCATTGCCATGCCCCTACTGATTGTCTAGGCAGACTTTAATTTGCGTTTTACCATCAACTGAATGTAACGCCGCCACTGGAGAAATTCCGGTTCGCCGGGCTCGGTTTTTTGCCAAGCTTCTCGTTCTGCTAACCGTTGCCGCCAAGCGGCGATCGCAGGCTGAGATTCAAGGGAGATGCCCAATCGACAAATTAGCGGAACACTGGCTCCCGCCACAATGTCAGCCAGGTTGAGGCGGGAGCCTCCAAAGTAATCTCCAGATCCTAATTGCTGGCTGAGAAAGCTCAACACTTTCTCTAGGTGCTGCACCAGCGCTTCATCGGGTGTTTCAGCCGCTGCCAGGACTGCAAACTTGGGGACGATTTCATTCACCGACACCTGTTGCACCATACGCATTTGGGCGATCGCCTGACTCGTTGAAGGCATCAGGGAAGGGGTGGGATAGTGGGCTTCTAAGTAGTCGAGAATTGCCAAGGACTCAATCACCGCCAAGTCACCATCCACCAGAGTTGGGACGTGGTGAAAGGGATTGAGTGCCAAATAATCTGGCTGTTTCTGTTCTCCCGTCGCCAGATTGACCAAAACTGCTTCAAACGGAAGCTGTTTCTCTAGTAGGGCTAGCCAAACACGACGGGCGATCGGGGAGAGCGGGTGGTAGTAAAACGTCAGCATGGAGGGTGGCAATACATCAGACTTACTATAGGCAATCTGATTGGATTTGTAAAAAGAAATGGCTATTGGTCACTGGTCATTGATTAACCAACGATCAATGACGATAGTTGCCCGTATCAGTTCCTATGTAAGAAGTCTGTGAACCTGGCAACCGCTTTCCTGATGAATTGGGTGGACGATCGTAAAGGGTACGTTGTCGGAATTCGATCGCAGAATTCAGTCCACTCACACATCCAATGCTGATGCAACGGAGGTTTTTCCTTGACTCAATGTTCCGTTGTGAAGTCTGGAGTGCTCATACCCCCTACAAAATTGCTTAATTCCTATGGCGACTATTTCTCCCTCCCAAGGTTCTGCCAATTCGTACAGCGCTAAAAACCTCTGTTTGATTGTGGGGTTGACCTGCTTGGCAGGGTTCTTGATTGACATGATTATTATGGGATTGCCAGCCAATCCTGGTGCGCTAGAGTGGCGGATTGGATTTCTTCAGCAATTGGGCGATCGCAGTATTGTGCTTTTGTTTGGTTCGGCTCTGACCTTGTTTGGCATGCTAGACGAGCGCCGTTTGCTCCGTCAGATCGCCCTGTTTTGTCTGGTTGCCGGAGTGCTGTTTCATCTAGCTGGGATTTTGGTAATTCGAGACAGTCTGACGCTGCAAAAACAAACCGTCAGCAACATTACCAGCCGTGCCAACGAGCTACAAACTCAGATTCAGCAGACCCAAAGCGCACCCGCCTTACCAGAAAACGTTACGTCAGAGCAGCTTCGCCAAGCCTCCGATTTGGTGGCAAGCCAAGCCTCCGATTTACAACGAAATGCCCAAACTAGCATTATTCGCCTAGGGCTTTTTAGCTTAGGTAATTTGTTTGTAGTTGGGTTGGGATTGATTTGCTTGGGACGGTATGGACTCCGACTCCGCCGCAGTCGCTAGGGCGATCGACCCATCCTTTGTCTGCATCCAGTGTTAGAGGATGTCTGAAAAGTGATAACTGTGCTCCAAACCGCCCCCCAACCCCCCAACTTTGGGGGACTTTCAATCCGTTCTTTGCTCAAAGTCCCCCAAAATTGGGGGATTTAGGGGGCAACCATCAGGCAATCGATACTTCTCAGACATCCTTTTAGACAGTCCCCCTCTCGTCTCTACGGCTTTCGCCCTAACCGTTGCAATAGGGGCATTTTTGAGAGTACACCTACAAAAATGCCCTGCTCAACTTGGGGACAGCCGTTGGACGGGGGAAATTTAATCGCAACGTCAGCTTAATCATTATCAGTTTTATGAAGAAGCTTTCCCTGTTCCCGCAAACCGCCATCCATCTCCTCCGTCAGCATTTGAAAACTGCCCACGGAGCAATCGTCCTGTGTGGTTTAACCATTGGGCTGTGCTACTTGCCCATTTGGCTGTGGGATCTGGTAGTGCGGGCAGTGCAAGGCTCGACGGGCTTAGTGCTGATCGGAGGCGTGTTGTATTTGGGCTTTGGGCAATTGTGGCGCGATCGCCATCACCTCGCCCATCTGATTCCCGCCGAAGAAGATCGGCTACTGGGTCACCTATTGATTATTAGTGGCGTCTTGCTATTTCCATTTTCCGGGCGGAGCTGTGGTCACAGGCGGCGATCTGGTTGTTAATTTTGGTGGGAATTGTGGTGAGTACGTGGGGGAGTCGATTTTTTTGGCAATATCCCCTGACTACTTTTCTAGTTCCCCTCAGTGTGTATCCCCGACCCGGCATTAGCGCCCGAATTTTGTGGGAAACCCTCACTCCCCCCTATGTGCTAGAACGCCTGATGGCGTGGGGTGGAGCACTGGCGCTACGGGGAATCGGGCAACCCGCCGAGGCATCGGGGATTTTGATTTCGTTGCCAATGGGTTCGGTTCAAGTGAACTGGGGCTGCAATGGGTTTAATATGGCGTTTGCCATGGCGGTGACTGGGCTATTGTTTGGACTATTTTTTAAGCTCGATCGCACGAAGATTGTCAGCTTAGTTGCGATGGGCATTGTTTTAGCGCTAGTCTTCAATGTTCCTCGAATTATGTTAGTAACTTTAGCCGCCGTCTATTGGGGCGACAAGTGGTTTCAGTTTTGGCATGGCTCGTGGGGCGCACAGATTTTTGTGGGGATTTTGTTCACGGCTTACTACTATCTGGTGATGGCAATTATCGATCGAAGTTTCAAGAAGGTATCGATCGAGTAATTCGTCATTAAAAATCAGCCTTGCCCTGCAAACGGAACGATCGCATCCTCTACAATCGCATAGGCGATCGCCTGTTTGGTTAATTTGATTTCGTAGCCTCCTGTAAATTCCCCAAAGGAAGGTAATACTAATACACGAGTAGTATTATCCAAAAAAAGCAGGGTAAGCGTAAATTGTCGAGGCGAGTTTTGATCCGAATACAGGGATGGATGTGTCCACAAATATTCAAGCCCCTGGGTTGGGGTTCTGGGTAGTGACTGAGAACCAGTTGATGGATTTGCAGCGCCTCTGTCCCCCATTCCACACCAAGATGGTGGAGGGATTGTATCAGTTGGCGATCGTGATTTCCCACAATTAGTTTGACCGTGATAGTGGTTGAGATTGAGTCAACAAACCTCGTCCACTGGGTCACAACTTCCTCCACCAACCCATCGTTGGAATGGAATAGGTCGCCCAGAATAATTAACATCTTGGGGGTGAGGGCGGTACAGAGATAGTGGAGGCGATCGATCGTCACTTGATTAATTTGATTGGCAATGGGAATGCCCAATGATTGAAATGTTTCTGATTTACCTAGATGAATATCAGAGACAAGTAAAATCTCTAGTGACTCGATGTAAACCGCCTTTTCAGGAAGTAATTGTAGCGTCATTCCGGCGATCGTCACCTGTTTCATTTGCCATCCCATTGTTGTTTCAATCGGGTAATTCGCTCTAGCAAGCTCTCATTGGAAAGGCGCGAACCTAATCGTTCCACCAGCAGAGGAAAGGCTAGGGGAGAGGGTCGTTTAGTCACCTTCCAAACGAGGGTAAGCTGTTGCAGGCGATCGAGAGTTTTTGCCAATCGTTGGGTTTCTAATTGGTGTTCCAGCACTTCCATTTCCGCTTGTTTTAGTAACAGATTCTGGGGCTCATATTTAGAGAAAACATCATAAATTAGGGAGGAACTTACCTGAAGTTGACTAGAGGTTTTTTGCGCAGAGGGATAGCCCTTAAACACCAACCCTGCGACCTGGGCAATGCCGCGAAATCGCCGACCCGTCAGTTCAGAAATATTCAAGCTAGCTTTGATATCGGTATACAGCCCCTCTAGGGTAAAGAATTCCCTTGAGAAAAGCTGCTGAAATGGGTAATCTTTGGGAGCCAAAATCTCAAATCCATAGTCATTCACGGAGATCGAAAAGGTTGCCTGTTTTTGATGAGCAAAGCGATATCCCCAGAGAAAACCTAACCCTTCATGGACAAATCGCCCCTCAAAGGGAAACACATAGAGATGCTGTCCTTCCCGCGTTTTACATAGTTCAATTAACAGTTCAGTGGATGCTGGCAACTGGGAGATCCGATCTTGCACCGCTAGAATTGGCGCAATCCGATCGACCTCGGCGCTGACCTCTGCTGCTGTTTTAATCAAGTCGATTTCTTTTCTAAGGTGCAAACTTAATGTGTCAGAAATGGCGAGATTTCCCCCTCCCCAACTGGGAGTCACGGTAGATTTCTTACTAGTACCTTTGACGTACACCACCATATCTTTCATTTGAAAGAATTCAAGTTGGCGACCCGCAAAAAAGAAAACATCTCCTTTTTTGAGTTTGGAGGCAAAACTTTCCTCCACGGTGCCAATCTCCCGACGATTGGTGTAAACGATTCGTACCAGTTGATTAGAGGCGATCGTCCCAATTCCCAGACGGTGCATGCGAGAGATTTGAGCATTGGTAACTCGATAAACCCCATCCTCCACCGCGACTTTGTGATAGCGCGGGTAAGCCCCCAAACAGGTGCCTCCGGTGGTGATAAACTCTAAAATCCAGTTGAATTCTTCCTCCGTTAAGTGTTGATAGGAAACAGCTTGGCGCACCGTCTCTAGGGTTTCCGTTGGTCTAAACCCATCGCCACAGGCTAACGTCACCAAATGCTGAATCAACACATCATAGGGTTTATTCAGGGGACGGCGAGTTTCGATGTCGCCCGCTTGCAACCCGTGGCGAAAGGCGGAAATCTCCAGCAACTCCAGCGCATTGGTAGGGAGAAATAGCACCTCCGATGTGCCCTCAGGCACGTGTGCCGATCGCCCTGCCCGCTGCAACAACCGCGCCAAATTCTTGGCACTGCCAATTTGTACCACGCGCTCGACGGGCTGAAAGTCTACTCCCAAATCCAACGACGACGTACACACCACCCATCTGATTTCCCCAGCTTTCACCCCCGCTTCGATCGCCTCCCGCTGCTTAACATCGATCGAGCTGTGGTGCAAGGCAATTCGATCGGTATACTCCGGCAGAGCAAACGCCAGGGCTTGATACCACTTCTCCGCCTGCGATCGCGTGTTGGTAAAGATCA
>JAAUSV010000189.1 GCA_012032525.1 Leptolyngbyaceae cyanobacterium SL_7_1 | reverse complement strand
GGCGTAGTTTTTCTTGCGATCGGCAGGGCTCATGCCCTGCTGAATCACGCCCCACCGGTCAACCCCAAAAAGCGGTGAATTTAGTCCCATGCCACTCCGCATCGCGTCGCGCCAGGTAATCGTTCACCGTAATTACGTGTACCCCTTTGCCTTCTAACGCATTTAGATAGGCAGGCAACGTGGAAACCAGGGTTTTGCCCTCACCCGTCTTCATTTCGGCAATTTGCCCATCGTGCAACACCATGCCACCGATCAACTGCACGTCAAAGTGGCGCATTCCTAGCACTCGCTTCCCGGCTTCTCGTACCACGGCAAAGGCTTCGGGTAGGATGTCGTCTAAGGTTTCTTTGCCCGCCAATCGCTGCTGAAACTCAGCAGTTTTGCCTCTTAGCGCCTCATCTGACAATGCTTGAATGTCCTGCTCTAACAGGTTGATTTCGACAACATCGGGTCGGTATTTCTTGAGTTTGCGAGTGTTGGGATCGCCCAGCAGAGTTTTCAGCATGGTAGAGGAGAACGAGGGTCAAACAAATGGAATTGAGGTGTACCTAGCGGGTTCATCTCGTAACTTCAATCCTATCACTTGGATACTAAGGCAGGGGAAATAGCGATTAGCAATTAGCGATTAGCAGTTAGCGATTAGCAGTTAGCAGTTAGCCAATAACAGCCAACAGCCCACAACCCCGATTCTGATTCAGAAACGGCATGATGGAGAAAAGGGCATTTGGAGAAATCCTATGGCTACTCTTCAGCATCGTCGTCCTCAAAATATTGCAGGGGATTTTTATGTCGATTGCACCTGCATTGATTGTGATACTTGCCGTTGGATGGCACCGGAGATTTTTCGAGAAGAGGCGGGGCAGTCGATCGTATACGCCCAACCCCAAACAGCGTCGGAACGGTTACGAGCAATGCAGGCGCTCCTATCCTGTCCCACCGCATCCATCGGCACAGTGGAAAACCCACTGATATCAAGCAAGTTCAGCACAGCATGCCCATGCCGATCGCCGATGCGGTCTTTCACTGTGGCTACCATGCCGAATCGTCCTATGGGGCAGCCAGTTATTTAATTCTCAGACCCTCAGGCAATGTCCTAGTGGACTCTCCGCGATTTGCACCTCCCCTTGTGAAACGGTTGGAGGAGTTGGGGGGAATCCGTTATCTCTACCTCACCCATCGCGATGATGTGGCGGATCACGTCAAGTTTCATGAGCATTTTGGTTGCGATCGCCTGCTACATACCGATGATATGAATAGCGCCATAAAGGCGATCGAGATCCCAATTTCAGGGAGTGAACCCGTGTCCCTTGCGGAGGATCTGTTGATCATTCCCACCCCCGGACACACCAAGGGGCATACGGTACTCTTGTATGCCCAAAGGTTTCTATTTACTGGGGATCATTTGGCTTGGTCGCAGGGGTTGGAGCAGTTAATCGCGTTTCGCCGTGCCTGCTGGTATTCTTGGTCAGAGCAATTAAAATCCATGCGATCGCTCACAGACTATTCCTTTGAGTGGGTGTTGCCGGGGCATGGTCGTCGTCACCACGCAGATGCCAAAACTATGCACCAGCAAATGCAGAATTGTGTGAGTTGGATGGAGCAGCAGTAGGTCTTCAGCGAGGTGCTGCTTTTAAGAGGCGCTCTGCATCAAATGGTATTCATTCATGGTTTGGTGCGTTGCCAACGCTTCGAGCGCGTCGGCTTGGGTAGCGTGTAACGTTTTAATCTGATAGAGAAACGGCAGGCTGGAATCGGATCGAATCGGTGAAGGCTCCCAGATTTTCAGTAGCCAACCATTGCCCGTGTTAGAGATGGAGTATTTCATAAATCAAGGGGGGTGTTAAAGGGGGCGTCACAACAGCGAGTTCATAAATTTTTTGCAGGCTTTTTTAAAGCCTTTACATACCATTTCGGTGGTTATTCCATCCATTCAGGATGAAAAATCAAAAAGGATAGGAATTGTTACCTTAAGCGGTTGGCAAACGCAATCGGCATTTCCTCGGAAGTTTAATAAAAAATGCTGAAACTGCGATCGAATTTTGTGTGTTTCATGTCATCTAGAGCACAGCATTACTCAAGCGGTGAAAGACTTTGATAAGCTGAGGTATCGAATTTTCAGGAGACTGGCAGATTCATGCACAGGTTGCTGACGGGTTCGCTCAGCGTTGAAGCTCTGGCAATTGAGATCAATGGACTCGATCGCTCATTCCACGGTTGTCAGATTACCCAACTCTCTGACTTACATTTCGATGGGTTACGGTTGTCGGATGAATTATTATCGGAAGCGATCGCTCTGAGTAATCGATTGAACCCTGATTTGGTTGTTCTGACGGGCGACTTGGTGACTGACGATCCTGCTCCAATCCACGAATTAGCCCATCGTCTCAA
The DNA here is from genome assembly GCA_012032525.1 of Leptolyngbyaceae cyanobacterium SL_7_1. GTDB lineage: Bacteria > Cyanobacteriota > Cyanobacteriia > Elainellales > Elainellaceae > JAAUSV01. The sequence goes on along the minus strand of JAAUSV010000189.1, from coordinate 6,749 downwards.
ACATTTGCAAAGTCGAGCAGGTACTTTTGCGGTACTCGGAAATCACGATAATTGCACCCTCACTGCTAGGACTGAAATCACCAAGGCACTGACTGCGGTTGGGGTGCAAGTCCTGTGGAATCAGATTGCCTATCCCTTGGGAGAGGGGTTGGCATTGGTGGGATTGGCGGATTTTTGGTCGCGGGAGTTTGACCCGGCTCCAGTGATGAATCAACTAGAGGAAGCCACTCCACGGGTGGTGCTATCCCACAATCCCGATAGTGCGGTGAAATTGATGCCGTGGCGGATTGATTTGCAGTTGTCGGGGCACACCCACGGGGGTCAAATTGTCCTACCGGGGCTGGGTCCGTTCCCCACGTGGTATCAATCGGTGCGGCGTTGGGTGCCTCGGTCAGTGCGTCCGTGGGTGCCCTACATGCGGGAGGACTGTTATAAGGTCGTCCAGCACTGGGAATGGGCACAGGGGTTGCATCGAGTGGGTGAAAATTATCTGTATGTCAATCGTGGGTTGGGAACCTATTTCCCCGGTCGGCTGTTTTGCCCGCCAGAGCTAACCGTGATTACGCTAAATGCGCCAGAGCGGGAATTGCAGATGCACGCTGAGGAGGATTTAGTAGCGGTTAGTGAGAAGCAACTAGCGATTAGCGATTAGCCGTTAGTGGTTGCGGAACTCCCATGCCATCTCTAGCAGCTTTACCCAGCGCTTTTGGACTTGTTTGGGCGTGCACTTTAGGGTTTTGGCGATTTCTTGATCTGACTGTTTGGCGATCGCCTGTCGATCGGCTTGCATGCCCTTGAGGTGCAATAGCAACCGTTGCTCTGGGGTGAGTCGCTTGAGAAATTCATCCCACTGGGGTTTTGCCATACCAAGATTTTGGTCTAGGTCGGCTCCCAGCCATTGATGCACCAGTTGCCAACGATGCGATCGGGCAAATTTTTCCACGTGTACTTAAATCGTTGCTGCAAGTAATCTCGTTGCCGCGACGTTAGCCCTAAAATCTCATCGATTTCAGGCACCGATAGGTCTTTGAGCTTGAGCATTAAGTAATCAACGCAATCGGTTTGTCCCTGCGATTCCAGATATTCCACTAACTCGGTAATAATCCGATCGCGCAGCACCGACTCTGCCGGATCGACCACGTCCGAGACCATTTGCTCCCGCACCTGTTGCACCAGCGGGGAGCGGTTGTAGGATTCACCCTCGTCGCCCTTGGACGCTTCCATCGCCTGTTCGATATCCACCGCCGTTTCTTGAGGTTGACGATTGGCAAATCCCTGTGCCCGCAAAACGACGAGTTGATGCACCCGCCGTCCGGGTAAGGTAATGCGGCGTTTGGCGTATTGATCCGTAAATGCCATATACTCCGCCAACTCCAAGCGAGTCCGAGGGGTATAGGTTTCTGGCAAATGGTTCTCTCGCCGGAAGGCTTTCATCACCTCGATATAAAACCCCTGGAGGAAATCCTCGATCAGGGTATAGCGGGCTTGAAATCCTAGATTGGCGCGGGCAGGTGCAATCTGCCGATAGACCATCGTGCTGAGTTGGCTATGTAATTCCACCCTGCCTTGCTTGGAGCCAGCTCGGTAATAGGAGAGACACTTTTGCATGCGATGCCGTGCCAGGGTGATTTGCCAAGCTTGCACTTGCCCGGACGATTGAATGCGATCGCTATTGGCACAAATTCGTTCTGCCTCGGCGGCAATCCGTCGCACTACGGCTTCCGTGGTGGGGGATTGGGCTGGAAGCTCCGACTGGAATTCTGCTAACAAATACTGCACTAATCGTTGGATCGATTGTAAACAGGGTGTTAGCTCTCCCGAAGTCGTCGATTGAGAGGGATGGGACGTGGCAGGTCTGCCAGTTGTAACTGTGTAACCCGTGTCCTCAGGTTGAGTAGTAGAGCCAGAGGAATTGACCGATTCAACATTCATGGTTGAAAGCCCCTTGGTAGTGCACAGAGAGTAAAGAACCGTTTTGAGGAATACACCACTCCGAGGATTAGTGCATGGACACGCAGGCTTGCCGCTATCAGTGCGGGTTGGCGCTTTGCATCTATGGCTCTCTACATCTCAATCTTGAAGGGCTACGGTAAGATTCCCCTATGACTAGGTCACTTCTTAGGCTGGTACTTGGGTAGTCCTACGGAGGCGATCGAACGTCCGCACCCGCAAACAGGCACAAAAGGCTGTGTGACAGTTGGTTGGGGCAAGCAGAGCTGCTAAAACTGGCTTCCAAAGCAGCCATCCCAGCTTCCATCCAAGTTGGCAAAAATCAGGACAATTTCAGATCTGGCTATTTGTAGACTGGTGCTAGAGTGGGCGATCGCTACGCCACCACCTCAGGAATCCACTCCGTCACTGCTTCCCAACCCAAGCCTCGCCGCACGACCGTTGGCTCCTCTCCAGCCAGATCGAGAATCGTCGAGGGTTGGTATTGCGGCTCTGAGCCGTCATCCACAATCGCGTCTACAAGGCGATCGAAATAATCAAACAAGGTGGCTTGGGAAACCCAGTTGGTCTGGGGGGCTGCTCCGTCCTCCAGCACATGGGCGGAGGTGGAGATAATCGGGTTGCCCAATTCCGTAAGAATGGCTTGACAGATGGCAGAGTCAGGCACCCGAATCCCCGTGGTTTTGCGCTTGGGATTCATCACCAACCGGGGCACGAGCTTGGTCGCAGGCAACAAAAACGTGTAGGGTCCCGGAATCAAATGCTTCATAATCCGGTACGCGGCATCAGTGACGTAGGCGTATTGGGCAATGTTGGACAGCGACGGACAGAGAAACGTCAGCGGCTTATCGTTCGACAGTTGTTTGATGCGGCGAACGCGTTCGATCGCCGTTTTAGATTGCAGATCGCAGCCGATTGCGTAGACTGTATCTGTGGGATAGAGCAACACCGCGCCCGATCGAAGGGCGTCTACCAGGCGATTGAGCTGGCGGGGTTGGGGGTTGTCTGGATGAATGGAATAATAGGTAGCCATAGCGGTGGGCAGTGCGATCGCATCAGGAACTCAAGCAATAACAACGAACTATGACAACGGTAGCGTACTTTGATTGCCCCACTGGTCTCTCTGGAGATATGTGCTTGGGAGCATTGGTGCATGCGGGGGTTCCCCTGGATTATTTGGCGGAAAAATTGCGATCGTTGGGCATTGAGCACGAGTATAAGCTCTGGTCGGAGTTAATCCATCACAACGGTCAGTCTGCCACCAAAGTGCATGTAGAGTTGGCATTCCCCGCCCATTCCCACGAGCATCATTCTCCTTCACCAACGACCTCCCATTCGGAACACAATCACGCAGCACCTCGCCACCTGCCGGATATTCAACGGTTGATTCAATCGGCTGATTTGCCCGATCGAGCTGCCGCGCGGAGTCTTGCCGTTTTTCAACGGTTGGCAGAAGCAGAGGGGGCGGTGCTGGGATGCTCCGGAGCAGGTGCACTTTCATGAGGTAGGAGCCACCGACGCGATCGTTGATATTGTAGGAACCTGCTTGGGATTGGACTGGTTGGGCATCGACCAACTGTATTGCTCTGCTCTGCCCACGGGCGGAGGCACGGTGTGGGCAGCCCACGGGCGCTTGCCCGTTCCCACGCCTGCGGTGCTGAAGTTGTGGGAAATGCGACAGGTGCCGATCTACCACAATGGGATTGCACGAGAGTTGGTGACTCCTACAGGAGCAGCGATCGCCACTACCCTTGCCCATGGCTTTGGTGCTCCGCCGCCAATGACGCTACACCGGGTCGGACTGGGGGCGGGTTCCCAGGAGTTGCCGATCGCCAATATTCTCCGTCTGTGGGTGGGCATTGGAGATGGGCAGGCGCAGGGACAGGTCAAGCACCAACCGCAGGCATCCCAGCCCACCCCGCAGTCCTATCTGCAAGAGACGATCGCCGTTTTAGAGACGCAGGTGGATGACCTCAATCCACAGGCGATCGGCTACCTATTTGATGCCCTGTTGGCGGTGGGAGCGTTGGATGTATTACCCAGAGTGTGGGGATGAAAAAGTCGCGTCCAGGAATTTTACTGACCGTGCTTTGTGCGCCCGACCGGGTTGCCGTTTGTGAAGCGGTGCTATTTCGTGAAACCACCACCTTGGGCATTCGCCATCGCCTCCAGATGCGATCGATCTTGCAACGCACCATCCATACGGTGGCAACCCCCTATGGTAATGTCAGGGTAAAAATTGCCCAACAACCTACGACGGGGGCGATCGTTAACATTCAGCCGGAGTACGAAGACTGTGCCCAGTTGGCAAGGCAGCTAGACGTGCCGTGGCGGGAAGTCCATCGGGTAGCACTCCACGCCGCCGAACAGAATGCGCCTAGGACAACAGCGGCAGTCTAGAGCGTCCGCCTACCTGCTTGCATAACCTAAGTTCTGTCCCCTCTTCATTCCAGTGAACTTGATCAAAGACTTGATGTAGGATATAAAGCCCGCGACCACACTCATCTAGCTCATCCACGTGGCGCTTAGTGCGATCGAGGGTGCATTGGCACGAAGGGGCAAACCCTTTCCCCTGATCAGCAATGATCCACCAGTGCTGGTCTTCCACAACAAAAAATTCTACTAAAATTGTCTTGCCAGGATCGAGGTTGTTGCCATGCTTTGCAGCGTTGACCAGCGCTTCCTGTAATCCAAGCCGCAATTCTGCTTTCCACCTGGCAGGAATGTCTGCCAGCAACAAATCTAAAACCGGACAGAGGTGAAGAGTGGAGGCAAAACTTACAGTGCCCCACTTACGTCCTGTAGGGCGCAGTGAGATGGCAATCACTCAAAGAACCTCTCAGTGTTTTCAAATGAGCAGGGGGGCGAGAAACCGATTGAGCGAAGGCTTTTATCAAGTTCTCGTAAATCTTTGTGTCTTTATCAACTCTAGCACACTCACTCTGTGGATGAAAACCCAGCGAGGATAGCACACCCTGGTTAGGGGAGCATTGGGATGGAGGATCAGGCGTTGGCGCTGAGCTGATTGTGGGCTTCCTCCGCCACAGGTTTCATGGGGTCATTGACTAGGGGGGCGATCGCCTCACGGGCAGCAGGTAGATCAAACCGCCCCAATGCTTGCACCACCCGGTAGCGGACTTGCCAATCCGCATCCCCCGCAAACGGGATCAGCAGCGGCACTGCTGCCACATCCCCCAACTCACCCAGCGAACCAATGGCGGCGGTTTTGATCAGGTCATTGTCGGATGTCAGGGCGGTTTTGAGTAGCTCTAGCGATCGCGGATCGCCCAGCTCACCCAACGTCGCGATAATGCTAAATTGCACTAGCCACTGATCGGTTTGGTGATAGACCAGTTCTAAATCGGGGAGGGCTTCTTTTAGTTTTAAGGCACCGATCGAGTCGGCGGCGGCGGCTTGCACGTCCGGTTCTGGGTCTTTTAGCAGGCGATCGCGCAAAATCCGGTAAGCCGTGCTGGGATCGTGCTGTCCTAGGGTCGAAAGTTGGCTGATGGCGGCATAGCGCACCCGTGCGTTGGGGTCATCGAGGGCAGGTTGGATAAGTTCGTAGCCGATCGCGGAGTCAAACTGGCGAATCAGATTAATGGCGCTCAGGCGTTGACCAAAATCTTCTGATTCCAGCAGTTCTCGAACAGTTTCGGGAGTTGGGTTCATATGGATTGATTTATTAAAAAATAAAAAAAGGAAAAAGAAAAAACGAATTGGCTAGGACTAGCGTTGCGTTGCCATAAAGCGAATAATGTCCCCACGGGTCAAGATGCCAACAATCCTTCCTTGATCGTTGAGCACAGGCAATCGTTGGATCTGGCGTTCATGCATTAATTGCGCGGCATCGTGCAGGGGGTAATCAGGCGACGTTGTGATTGGCTCTTTTGTCATCACTTCACCAGCGGTTTGCCCCAACGCTTTATGCAGTTCGCGTTCATACCGAGCTGGGTTTTCCAGGTAAATGACACTGTCGAGAATTTTGATGTAGGCAGGCGGCGTTACCCCCGTCTCTTGCCACATCAGATCGGCTTCCGAAATCACCCCTACGACCATGCCTGCTTCATTTACCACTGGCAATCCACTAATGCGCCGCTCCGCCAAAATTTTGATTACCTGATTGAGGGGAGTATCTGGTTGAACCACGATCGGGTCGCGGGTCATCACATCAGCAACAGTTGTAGTCATGACAATCCTACGTTTCTCTAGCGTCTCTAGCTCATTGTAGGGAATTGCCAGAACCAACTGAGTGGGATTCACAGGACGTTACAGAGGACAGCGATCGGCGGTTAGCAACTGGCAATGAGCGATCGCTTACTGACGATTCATCCCCCAGCTTTCCTAGTCAAACCATCCAATCTCAGCTTCCGATAGAGTTGTAGCGGGAGGAGTGATGGCGATCGGGTGTTGCAAAATCTTCTGCAATTCGTGGGTGTGGCGGGAGGCGGCAGGCGGGGGAACGGCAGCAGGCGGGGGAGCCGTTGTCACGGCAGCCGAAAGTTGAAGGATGACCCCTTTGGCATGTTCCAACTCTGCTTGGAGTTGGGCGGTTTGTTCTAACTTTTGGGTCAGGGTTGAGATCAGGGTTTGTTGGTCTGCCAGGGCGGTTTTGAGTTGCTCAACCTCTTGATGCAATACGCTTTCCCGTTGTCGCGCCGTGTCTAGGGCTGTTTTAAGCTCAGCTTCATGGTCAATGGCAGGGGAGGCAGCAGGCGCTGGCTTGGCGGAGACTGGCTGGGGGGGGCGGGATGGGGCTGATCGCTGACGACTCGTAGACTGAATTTTGCCGGGGAGGC
>JAAUSV010000188.1 GCA_012032525.1 Leptolyngbyaceae cyanobacterium SL_7_1 | reverse complement strand
CATGGCAATGCCATGCCCTACGCATTGCCATGCCCACCCATCGCACCCAACAAAGTTAAAGAAACACTACTGTCCTGCTGCGATCGCCCCACAACCCCGTATGGTTTTGTAAAAGGCAGCTTCAGCCCGATTACCGCTGAGAGTCGCCGCAGGCACGCCCTTACTTGAAATGACTATGTCTCAACCGACGATCGAATCGATCCTGCAAGAAAAGCGCCTATTCAATCCACCCCCCGCTTTTTCCCAGCAGGCAACCATCAAAACCCTAGAGGAATACGAGCAACTGTATCAACGCGCCCAAGCCGATCCCCAGACGTTTTGGGCGGAGTTGGCACAGAAAGAATTGCATTGGTTTGAAAAGTGGCACACGGTGCTCGATTGGCAACCGCCCTTTGCCCAGTGGTTTGTCGGGGGCAAGCTGAATATTTCCTACAACTGTCTCGATCGCCATTTGCTGACCTGGCGACGCAACAAAGCGGCGCTAATTTGGGAAGGGGAACCGGGGGATTCGCGCACCTACACCTACGCCCAACTGCACCGCGAGGTTTGCCAGTTTGCCAATGGGCTGAAGCAATTGGGGGTGCAAAAAGGGGATGTGGTGGGGATCTACATGCCGATGATTCCGGAGGCGGCGATCGCCATGCTTGCCTGTGCCCGCATCGGTGCGCCCCACACCGTGGTATTTGGCGGCTTTAGTGCCGAGGCATTGCGCGATCGCCTCAACGATGGCAAAGCAAAATTGGTGATTACCGCCGATGGCGGCTGGCGTAAAGATGCGATCGTTCCCCTAAAGGCGCAGGTAGATAATGCCCTGGCAAATGGTGCGGTTCCCTCGATCGAGCAGGTTCTTGTCGTCGCTCGGACTCAGCAGCCGATCGAGATGCAACCGGGACGCGATCATTGGTGGCACGACCTGCGGCAGGGGGTATCTGCCGACTGTCCGGCGGAGCCAATGGACAGCGAAGCTATGCTGTTCATTCTCTACACCTCTGGTAGCACAGGCAAACCCAAGGGCGTGGTGCACACGACGGGCGGCTATAACCTCTATACCCACATGACGATGAAATGGGTGTTTGATATCCAGGATACCGATGTCTATTGGTGTACGGCAGATGTCGGTTGGATTACGGGACATAGTTATATCGTCTACGGTCCCTTGTCGAATGGCGCCACCAGTCTGATGTACGAAGGGGCGCCCCGTGCTTCCAATCCGGGTTGTTTCTGGGATGTGATTGAGAAGTATGGCGTGAACACTTTCTACACCGCTCCCACGGCGATTCGTGCCTTTATTCGCATGGGAGAGCACCTGCCCAAAGCCCGCGATCTATCCTCGTTGCGGTTGTTAGGAACCGTGGGAGAACCAATCAATCCTGAAGCGTGGATGTGGTACTACCGCGTGATTGGCAATGAGCAGTGCCCGATCGTCGATACCTGGTGGCAAACCGAAACCGGAGGACACATGCTGACTCCATTGCCGGGGGCGATCGCCACCAAACCCGGTTCTGCCACCCGTCCTTTCCCTGGAATTATTGCGGACGTGGTGGATCTGGCGGGCAACACTGTTCCCGCTGGTGAGGGGGGATATCTGGTCATCAAGCACCCGTGGCCCGGTATGATGCGCACCGTGTATGGCGATCCCGATCGCTTCCGCCGCAGCTACTGGGAGCACATTCCCCCGATCGACGGGCAAGCCGTTTACTTTGCAGGCGACGGTGCCCGCAAGGACGAAGATGGCTATTTTTGGGTAATGGGACGGGTGGACGATGTCATCAGTGTATCGGGACATCGCCTTGGCACAATGGAGATCGAGTCAGCACTAGTGTCCCATGCGGCTGTAGCGGAGGCAGCGGTGGTTGGTAGACCCGACGAAGTCAAAGGAGAAGATATTGTGGCGTTCGTCACCCTAGAGGGCAACTATACCCCCAGTGAGGAGTTAATCAAAACCCTCAAACAACATGTGGTGAATGAGATTGGAGCGTTAGCGCGTCCCAGCGAAATTCGCTTTAGTGACGCCTTGCCCAAAACCCGATCGGGCAAAATCATGCGTCGCCTATTGCGTTCCCTAGCTTCCGGTGAGGAAGTCTCAGGCGATACCTCCACCCTAGAAGATCGCTCTGTCCTAGACAAACTCCGCGAAGGTAGCTAGAGACTAGGGTTGGCTGTTAGCTAATCGCGAATTGCTAACAGCTAATTCCTAACAGCCCCAAACCCCATGACTCCCCTACTTCACAGAAACCGCTTCCACATCCACAGGGTTCGTGGAGGCTGCGTCTGTACTGGCAACGGTTTCAGTCGCATCCTTGCGAGTCTTGACCGTTTTGATCCGATCGCCCAACAACTGAGTTACCTCAGCCACTAGAAACGACAAAATCACCAAGTCATCGATTTCACCAATAAACGGCAGAAATGCTTCGGGAAGCAAATCGAACGGGCTGAGCAAATAGAACAGGGTGCCGCCAATCACCCACCAGCGATATTTGGGGTTGCGGATCAGTTGACGATACCAGTTGTAAAGACCTTGAACGGGAGAAGCCATGGGGTTGTCCTTGAGATACGCCTCACAGATTACTCCTTGATCATGGCAGGTTCGATTAGTTTCGCGATCGCACTTAGGGTGTGGATAGTTAGGTAAATTTAGGGGAGAAACTTCTACCAATCAAATACCTGCTAATAAAGACCCCCAGCTTCTTGAAGAAGCCGGGGGTCTTGGTTGTGCCTAGCGGAGAGAAACTAGTGGATGGCAACGCCGCGATACTTCATGCCACTTCGATGGGGTTGTTCAGCGATCCACTTGGGTCTGCGGAATCTCAAAGCGGCTCCTCGGTATTGACCCGTCAAGCCATTGTCAGTGGTTTCGATCGCATCAGCGGACGCCTCGTATGCTGCACCTCGATAATGCAATTCCATAGTAATTACCTCGTTGGGTTGAAAGGAGTTGTAGCGAACATGGTTTGACTATAGTCCTAGTAAATCTCAACTTCCTCCCCCAAATGGGGGGTAGTTAGGAATATTTGAGAATTTTCTGTATTTCTAGATACTTTTTGCAATTTTTTTATGGAGTCATAGATATCAAAAGTAAATTTATCGCGTCTACCCTTGTCAGATTTGGGGCGATCGAGAATAATTATTTAGTACGTTTGTACTTTTCTAGATCAAGCCTATGCACTCCACCACTTTCTCGGTCGAGACGATCGATGGTTGCCACTTGGGTAAACTTGCCATTCCCTACAACCAAATCGCTGATTGGCTCAACTTTTTGACCAATTCCCAATACCGCACCGAAATTATCTCAGCCGAACAGGGAAGTAGCAGTGTAGACATCTACTTCCAAGCCAGCGAAGGGCTGTACTTATATTTAGGAATGCGATTGAGCCGCGCAGAAGTGGCAATGGCAAGCTAGCCCTGTTCCTCTAACCACGTCAACAAGGCTGGGTCGGCGAAATCGGCAACTACGAGGGCAGCACCCAGCGCCGATAACTCATCTGGTGCATGGGTAGAGGCAATGCCGACGGTGGGGATGCCTGCGGCGATCGCCGATCGCAACCCAGAGGGAGAATCTTCAAAGGCGATCGTCGCTGAAGCCTGGACCCCCAACTCTTCTAGGGCAGTTTGGTAGGGCAGGGGATCGGGTTTGCCCTGGGGCAATTCATCACCCAGTACGACCGTTGGAAACGTATCCTTGAGCTTCAGCGCTTGCAGCATGAAGTAGGCGTTTTCGCGAGGAGCGTTCGTTACCACGCCTAGCTTGAGCTGACGCTGAGCCGCCCATGCCAGCACGTCCATTAACCCAGCGAGTGGTTGCAATTGGGTGGCAGTGTCTCGAAAGCAGGCTTCTTTTGGATTGGCTGAGGCGATCGACCTCCTCCTCTGGCAAATCGGGCAACAGATCATGGAGAATTTCGGGATTACGGCGTCCGCTGAACCGTTTTTGGTAAAACGGGCGATCGATTTCTAGCTGATAGGGCTGCAAAATCGTCTGCCAAGTGCGGAAGTGGATGGGGTCAGTGTCAACCATCGTCCCATCAAGATCAAACAGGAGAGCATCTAGCATAGGTGGGGAGATGGTGGAGTAAGGGTATGAGTTGGCATTAACCGAGGGTGAAACCGTTCCACCCCCACAATCAGTGGCATGGTGCTTGTCCTACTTCTTCTAACCGCCGTACTGCCAACCCGTGGTTTCTAGCAGCAATGGATCGCCTTCTCGATGGACGCCCGCCGCAATCACCTCACCCACGAATACAGTGTGATCGCCCTGCTCGATCGCCCCAACTACGTTGCATTCCACATAACCCAGCGCTTCTGTGATGATCGGGCAACCCGTTTCACCCAGGTAAAACTCCACCTCTTCAAACTTGTTGCCGACCCGTCGCATCGGTTTAAAAAACTTCTGTGCCAGTTCCTTTTGCCCTGCTTCCAGGATGCTTAAGGCAAACACCCCACTCGCTTTAATCATGCTGTGGGAGATGGAGGATTGATTGACGCAATTTACCACTAGAGGCGGCTTAAACGACGCTTGCATCACCCAACTTGCCGTAAATCCATTCACGTCTTCCCCATCTTTAACGCCGCACACGTATAGTCCGTGGGGAATTTTGCGCAGCATTGTTTTCTTTGCCTGTTCGTCTAGCAAACCGTGATTCCTCTGCTGTGAACTACACCATTTAGTGTAGTATCAAAGTCTGTTTAAGCTTTGATTTGATGGAGGAATGTGGAGAGCAGTTAGCCGTTAACGATTAGCAATTGGCGGTTAGCCAAGAGTCTCTTACACCAACCTCATCCTTCATCCCTTATCCTTCCTCCTTCCCATGACCTCCCTCAGCGATCTACCCTACATTGCTTATTTGACCGACGATGGACAAGTGGTCGATCGCTTCGATGGCAAAGTCGGGGTGTATGCCATTTTTGATTTGGCGCAAACCTTGCAGTTCATCGGCTATTCGCGGGATGTGTCGTTGAGTTTGCGCCAGCATCTCGTCCGTCAGCCGCACCAGTGCCATTGGGTGAAGGTGCAGACGATCGATCGCCCCAGTCGCACAGCCTTAGAGGAAATTCGAGCTGCATGGATTACTGAAAATGGCGCTGTACCTGTGGGAAACGATCGCGACGAAGCCCTGTGGAATCAGCCGATCGACGCCAAAGCCCAAATGACCCCAGAGGAGCAAGCTGCCTACGCCGCTGCCGAGGACGCGGGCAAGATCAAGGTATTAAAGCAGGTGGCACGACGGGTCGAAGCTGAGGTCTTAGCGGTGCTGGGCGATCGGGGAGTCACCACCCCCATTCGCTTCGATCCCAAACTCAAAGAGGAAGGACTGCTCAATCTCAAATAATTAACTACCCATAAGTTCAAAGATTCCCGGCTTCTTGGAGAAGCCGGGAATCTGGGATGACAGAATTTTATGATGCAGGTGGAATTGCCCGATCGCTAATTGCTAACCGCTAATTGCTAATTGCTACAAATTAGTTCTAACGTACTAATATAATGGTGTATAATCCAACTAATTTCCCAGGCGACTGCGATGGCGTTGACCCTCTCCAACAACCGCTATCAAATTATTCGAGCACTGACCCATGGGGCGAGTGCGTCGTTTTTGGCTGAAGATTTGCAGCAGGTCGGGGGTGGCTACTACGCCATCAAGCGCTTAAAACTGCCCCCGGTTGACCCCCAAGCCGAGCAGGTGATTCAACATTCGTTCCATCAACGCATGGCAGCGCTAAAGGAGTTGGCAACCACGACGGATGGGTTGGTAGGGTTGCGCGACTACTTCATGGAGGGGGGCTATCTCTATCTGGTGCGCGATTGGATCGAAGGTACTCCCCTGCCCCAGTCGATGCAGCAAGCAACGCTGTGGGAAGAAACGGATGTGGAAGTGGCGTTGTATCAACTGCTGGAGTTGCTGAGCGAGATTCACGATCGCCAATCTTTCCACGGCAATGTCAAGCCCAGCAATATTATTTTGAGCTATCCTCACGGTGCGCCGCAGTTGGTAGATTTTAATCTCCTGCCCATGCTGGTGGAAGTGCCCGCCAACGTCCCGGTGGGGGCAGGTCAGTCGCCGCCGATCGCCCCAATTGGGTTCAATCCCCCCGAACGTCTAAGCGGACAAATTTTCTACTCCAGCGACCTCTACAGCTTGGGGTTGACGATGATTTATCTACTCACGGGTAAGTCGCCCCAAGACCTAGAACGCAATCCCCAGACCGGGGCGATTTTGTGGCGTCATCTCGCTCCCCAGATCAACCCCAAGCTGGCGCACATGCTTGAGATTGCCATCAGCCCCAACCGAGCGATCGCTATGCCACCGCCACCGAAATGTTGGAGGCGTTGCAGACGATCGTTCCAGCCGATCGAGCTGAATCGTTACTCAAGCCGACTGGAACTGGGGTTTGACCCTGCGGCGAGGGGTGGCGGTGGCGGCGATCGCTGCCGTATTGCTGGGGGGATATTTCTTCATCAAACGCCGACTGCAACTGGCTCCCGTCTCCACTCCTGCACCAGCGATCGAATCGATTGCCCCAGCCGCCCCAATGTCTCGACTGCCTCTGCTGCCCCAGCTTCCCCTTCCTCCCCAACGGCACTGACTGAAGCGGAGGCAACAACCCTTGTAAATCAATGGCTGACTGCCAAAGCCAGTATCTTTTCTCCTCCCTTCGATCGCGACTTAGCCGCCCAGTTAACCACAGCTCCGCTCTACGGCGATATTGCGGAAACGGGAGGGGCGATCGAATGGTTGCAACAAAACAATGCCCGCTACGAGTTCCGCACCAGTCAGATTGTGACAACGGAACAATTTACCTTAGAGGGCGATCGGGCATTACTCGATGTCACTGTGTCAGAGGATCGCACGCTCTACATTGGCGATCGAATTGATGCCAGCAAGACGGGCAGCAGCAGCAGTCGCTTCCGTTATGAGTTGCGCTGGGTGGAGGGACGTTGGAAAATTGCTGACTACCAAGATTTGTCCTAGATTGCGCAACGAGTGCCGTAGGATCAGTAGTGAAACCTACGGGCACTTGGGGTTATCCCTAGCAATATTGAGGATGGATGGAATGGTGAGAGTTGTTGCGATCGTCTTGATGGTAGTGAGTTTGGGTCTACAGGGCTGTATTGCTTCGGGCGTGGCGGGGCTTAAGAGTTATGTCAACAGCTACAACGGCTACGAATTTCTCTACCCCAATGGCTGGTCAGAGGTGAAGGTGCAAAACGGACCCGATGTGGTGTTGCACGATTTGATTGAGGAAACCGAAAACGTCAGCGTCATTGTCAGCCCCGTTCCAGATGGCAAAACCCTGGAGGAGTTGGGTACACCCAGCGAAGTCGGCTACAAGTTGTCGAAAAATGCGATCGCCCCTCCTGACTCTGGGCGCGAAGCCGATTTGATTAGTGCCAGTTCCCGGCAAGTCGGGGCAAACACCCACTATATTTTGGAATATGCTGTGAAACTCCCCAACCAGGAGCGCCACAACCTGGCTAGCGTGGCGGTGCGGCGGGGGCAGTTGTTTACCCTCAACCTCTCCACCACCGAGAAGCGCTGGGAGAAACTGCGGGAGCGCTTCCAGATTGTGGTGAATTCCTTCAACGTTTACTAACTGTTTCTTCCTGCCACCGCATGGCTATTCCTCCGTTCATATTGGCGTCCGCTTCCCCGGCTCGACGACGATTGCTAGAAAATGCAGGCATTCACCCGATCGTCTGCCCCAGCCACTTTGATGAATCGGTGGTACAAGTCACCGACCCCGCCGTGTTGGTGCGGACGTTGGCTCAGGGAAAAGCCGGAGCCGTTCTCGATCAATTTCCAGACGCACTGGTTTTGGGCTGTGATTCAGTACTGGCATTTGCGGGAGAGATCCACGGCAAACCCAGCGATGCAGCGGCAGCGATCGCCCGCTGGCAACGAATGCGGGGTAACTGGGGAGATTTATTCACCGGACACGCCCTAATTGATCTAGCGCAAGGCAAAACCCTAGTGCGGTGTCAGGTGACGCGGGTTTACTTTGCGGCGGTGAGCGATCGCCAAATCAAAGCATACGTCGCCAGCGAGGAACCGCTGTACTGCGCCGGTGGTTTTGCCTTAGAGGGACGGGGCAGCCTGTTCATCGAAAAAATCGAAGGCTGTCATACCAATGTGATCGGCTTGAGTATGCCGCTGTTGCGGCAAATGCTGCAAGAGCTGGGCTATGACCCGATTGATTTTTGGGCTTGAGGAGTTGGAGTTTGCAACCGTTGCAAATAAACCTGATCGGTGATGATATCTTGAACGCTCTCTAGCCGATCGAGAAACACCACCCCATTCAAATGATCCAATTCGTGTTGAAAGATCCGGGCAACAAAGCCTTCGAGGATTTGCTGGTGCAGCTCGCCCTCGCGGGTTTGGTATTCCACCTCGATCGCCGAGTAGCGCGGCACTAGCCCCCGAATTCCCGGAATACTCAAACACCCTTCCCAATCCCTCACTGTGTCCTCGGTATGACTGATTAACCGGGGATTGAGCATGGCAGTGGGGTTCATCAATGGTGCATTGGGGTAGCGGGGATTGGGACGGGACGCTACCACAAACAATCGGTGGGACTGGGCAACTTGGGGGGCGGCAATGCCGACGCCATTGCTTTGATGCAAGGTGACCAGCAGCCGATCGATCAGCGACTGCACCCAAGGCGCTTGACTGTCCTCAATCAATGTTGCTGGTTGCCTGAGCACAGGTTCTCCAAGTTGGGCGATCGGGAATGCGTTAACCATGCTTACTCCTGAGTGGCTCACCGGGTTTCACTCCGTCAGTTTTTGCCAATTGACCCTATGATGGGCAAATGGACTAGGAAACCAGTCTAGCGAATTCCCAGTATCCGCGATCGCCCTTGCCGCTACCATTCATGTCATTGCCGCTTCACCTCACTATTTCCGAAAAACTCCGGGGAGAAAATTGCCAGAGGAGAGCTTCAGCCCGGAGAGCAGCTACCCAGCGAACACCAACTGATGTCTACCTTTGCGGTCAGCCGGATCACGGCGCGGCGGGCGATCGCCAATCTGGTCAACCAGGGGCTAGTCATTTCCCAACGGGGCAAAGGCGTCTTTGTCAAGCAACAGCGCAAAGTCACCTATTCCCCTCTCTAGCCCCGTTTGATTTTTTCTTTTGAAACGCGATATCGCTCGGGCAGGGGGGGGTCGCCCATG
>JAAUSV010000187.1 GCA_012032525.1 Leptolyngbyaceae cyanobacterium SL_7_1 | reverse complement strand
TTAATCATTCTTTGGTGAGATTTATTTAGTGGGAGAATGATTTTTAATTTGGATGTAAATCTTAAGATTGCAGATTGCGCTTGAGAGAGCGTTGTGGAAACTGTAGAATCTTTGCGTCCCTTGAATGAAGCCCCTTCATTCAGGACATTAGTGCTGTCGAATACCGTTTTTTGGAGATATTACCCATGGGTTGGTTAGATAGACTATTCCCCGGAGCTAAGAAGAAGGACAAAAGTGCGGCTGCACCTGCATCTGCCCCCAAAGCCACTGCCCCTAGTGGTGAAACCATCCCCCCTGAGCGCGTTGGTTTAGATGGTGAGTACGACGAAAGCGGATTGGCAAAGCGCGTCGCCGCTGCGTTTGATGACGATTCCACGCTAGATGATATTGGCACCCTCTATGTTGCTCAGCTCAGCAGCAAAGTCGTGTTGAAGGGCAAGGTTCCTAGCCAAGATTATTTGAACAAAGCCGTCAGCATTGCTAAGGGCGTCGATGGCGCTACGGAAGTAGACAGCAGCCAAGTAGCTGTCGGCAGCTAGATCATTCGATCGCCCAGCTCAAAGTCTGAGCGAGATGATGGTTACGCCGATGGCGTCTCAGGGTGCCTTCTCAGAAGGATTGTATTCTCCAATTTTGGCAAGCCACCCTAACAGAAATTAGAAGGACAAGCCTAACTCGATCGCCTAGGCGGTTTTGTTTAGGCTTGTCCTTCGCTGTAGGAATGCAATTGCAAAAGCAAATTATCGACAAATGAGGTAGACCGATGGCGCTGTTTGATCAAATTTTGAGTGCGATCGACAATCCCAATCAACAAGCAAGCTCTAACCAAATGGGTGAAATCTTGAGTGCAGTGCAACAACTGTCTTCTACTCAAGGGGCAAATGCCTCCGCCACCCAAACGGCTCTCTCAATGGTGGGCGGCTATGTTCGCAATGCTCTACAACAACAACGGGCAAGTGGCGGTGAAGCGCAGGTCGATGCGATCGTTAACCAATACGCAGGAACTCGACCGAATCCCAGTGCGGTGCAGGCGTTGTTTCCCTCTGCCCAGCAACAGCAAATTACTCAAGCCATCACCGACCGCACTGGCTTAAGCCCTGCTGTTGTGCAAATGCTAATCGCTGCCGCCGTACCAATTGTGCTGAATTTGTTGAGTAGTGGAGCGACTAAATCGCCTACGCCCGGTGGCACATCCAACAATTCAGTATTAAATGTGTTTTTGGATTCCGATGGCGATGGCGATGTGGATATGGCAGACACGATCGCCATGGCAGGTCGGTTCTTTAACCAGGGTCGTTAGACATTGGGTAGGGGGTTGGCAGTGTCAAACCCTGACATAACGCCAAACCCCTACAAGCAATCAGCGGGGAGGAGCCTGATCGAGGGCACGGGCGATCGCATTCCAAGCCTGTTTACGGTTGAGTTGATCGTCTAACGGCAGGGGACGCACGGCATTGCCGTCTTGGCGGGGTGCATGGCTGGAAAGCCAAGTGTAGCGATCGCTCAGCCCCCACGTCAGCACCGCAATCACAGCGGCTTCGTCCAAAAGCACCGCTAGATAGTCATGGTAGAGGGTGGCAATTTGGCGATCGCGTTCCTGCAAATCGGCAGGGAGGTGTTGGTCACTCACATCCAACTCCGTAACCAAAATCTGCAATCCCAAACTCGCCACGTCGCTGAGAAACGGGCGCAGGTGCTCAAATTGACCATAATCTGCACCGCCAGTCAGATGGGATTGGATGCCCAGGGCGTGAACAGGAACGCCGTTGTCGATCAGCCCTGCCAGCAACTCCACGACTTTGCGGCGTCTGGTTTCCGCATCGGAGTGATTTCCCTCCAGCCCCAGCTCGTTGTAAACCAGCATACCCTCCGGGTCTGCCGCCGCCGCCGCCTGAAATGCCAGCTCAATGTAGCCGTCTCCCAACCGCTCCAACCAGGGTGTGCGCCGCAGTCGATCGCGCCTACCATCGCTGGGTTCGATCGCTTCATTTACCACATCCCAGGAATGGATCTGCCCCCGATAGCGCCCTGCCACGGTCTGGATGTGATTGGTTAAAACCTGCTCCGCATTGCGCCGATTCACCTGTTCCTCAAACCAGTCGGGGAGGGCAAGGTGCCAGACCAACGTGTGCCCCCGCATGGGAATCGAGTGGCGACGGGCAAACCCCAACAGGCGATCGCTGGCTGTAAAGTCAAACCGATCGAGGCTAGGGCGCATCCTCCCAAACTTAAACTCATTTTCCGCCACTAAGATATTGCACTCCTGGAGAATCTGCTGGTTAAAGCCGCTGTCGCTTAGCTCTGCCCACTCGATCGCCGCTCCATACAAAATGCCTTTGGCGGCAGCTCTCTCTCGCAGGGATGCATTCCCCACGTCGGTTAAATCGAGCTGAGATTGCTTCGATAAGCTATTTGCGATCGCCACACTACTAGCAGCAGCAGTTGCTCCTACACCTAATTGCAAGGCTTGCCGTCTGGTAAACATCATTCTTACCCTTATTGCAACCTAAACAAGCCTAACTTCTGCTTAATCACCAGCCAAATAAAAACTGTATTACCAACTAAATACCGTTGCCACAATCGTTTTGGTTCGGCGATCAAACGAAAAACCCACTCTAAACCTGTTTGTTGCATCATCTTTGGCGCTCTTTGTACGATCCCAGCTACCAACTCAAAACTAACACCAATGCCAAGAGAAACAGGAACCCCAAGCGTTTGATAAGTACTGTGCATCCAATACTCTTGCTTTGGAGCACCCAACCCAACAAATAACAAATGTGGAGCTGCTGCTTGAATCATAGCGTTGATCTGCTCTAGCTCTATTGCATCAGATTCAAAGCCGTAAGGAGGACAATAAAAGCCAACAATACTCAAAGTAGGATGCCTTACTTGCAGGGTACGTGCTGCACTTTCCGCAGCTCCTGGGCGACCTCCTAATAGAAAAACGTTAAGATTTTCTTTTGCTGCAACTGCCGATAACTCCTCAAATAAATCCGTACCATTAACCCGTCCTTGAAGTGGTGTGCCCAATATCTTAGATGCCCACAACAGAGATACCCCATCTGGTACAACCAAAAAAGCATTTTGATAAATTTCCCGAAAATGAGCATTTTTCTGTAACATCACAACATGGTGAGCATTTGGGGTCACAACATAGGTTGAA
Organism: Leptolyngbyaceae cyanobacterium SL_7_1; assembly: GCA_012032525.1. Taxonomy (GTDB): domain Bacteria; phylum Cyanobacteriota; class Cyanobacteriia; order Elainellales; family Elainellaceae; genus JAAUSV01. Next base: position 6,023 of record JAAUSV010000187.1, on the reverse strand, counting down.
CCTTCAGGTGCCTTTGCCGCTTGCACAATCTTCTCAACTACTTGACTAAAATTAAGGTTGTCAATCTCAACACCACAAATATTTACTTTCATAGTCAGGGCATTAATCCTTAAGGTTGAGAGGAATGGTGAGGAATTTAAGAGGCAATTGTTTCTCTAAAGATATCCAATAGCCGATCGACTTTAGAGTTCCAATCAAGGTAGCGATGCTTCACTTGCTCGATCCCAACTTTACCCATGTTGTGCCGCAATTCAGGTGAAGCGGCTAGACGAATCATTGCCTCAGCTAATCCATTAATAAAGCTTGCTTTAGAAGTAGGTTCCACTAAAATGCCACAATCAGTACTAACGTAATTAGCCGGACCTGCCCAATTTGTCGCGATTACTGGAAGCCCAATCGCCATTGCCTCCAAAATTGCTGTGCCACCACACTCACGTAATGATGGCATAACAAAGACATCACAACCAGCCAGCCAATCCTGGATTGCCTCTCGGTTCATCCATCCATGAAAATCACCTGTGATTTAATGCCCAACTGCTCCACTTGAGCCTCCAACACCCGCCGCAGTTCCCCATCGCCCACCAGTTCCAACACGGCATTGGTCTGAGGAGCAGCTTGGGCAAAGGCATCGATCAAAAACTCCACCCCTTTCCAATCAACAAATCGTCCAGCAAATACAAACCGAACAGGACGATCGCTAGAAGGATCAATTGGCGATCGGGGTTGCCAAAGTGATAAATCTACACCACTCTCGATCACTTCATAGCGTTTGCCTGTGCAGTTCCTTGGCAGTGCCTTCGCCGTTAGATCATTAGCAACCACCAGCGCTTCTGCCTGCACCTTGCCCGGAATCACTTTGTGCAATAGCTCTGACATAATTCGCCCAGCCCAGATCGATAGGTGGGTAAAAGTTGAGTCCATATATTGAAAAGCAGGAGGTAACTCTAACCCGCCACACATTGGTCCAATTACTACTGGAACGTCTAAGTCGTACATGAAACTGACAGCTTTAGGTGGAATTGGTGAAGGTTGAAATACTAATTGAATGCCCAACTCGCCAATCATCTGTTGCACCAGTAGGCGAGCTTTTCGCTGTGTCAACAAATGTAAGATCTGAGAGAAAACTGAATCGCGAACTCGATAGGGAAAGGGTTGACTAATCTGCCAAATTTTGGTGTGCAGCCATGTCTCCTCTACAAATCGAATTCGTTGAAAATCATCTGGGCTAAGTTCTTCAGCTAACTCCTCGCGCACACGGGCGTGGCAAACAACCCATGCTGCGATATGGCGATCGCGCATCAACTTAAAGTATTGCAGGGGTAAAAGCGCTTCGCCTCCCATCCGTTTAGACACGTTCTCTGCTACAATCACTACCCGTATTGATGAAGAATCCGTACGCTCGACTTGGTCTGTCATTTGCTTAACCCTGAAGTATGTGGTGAACGTCAGCCCGTACACATAAGAATCGCAAACCACCCAATTATCTACGCTTATTTACGCTGCTTTCTAATGTGTGTTATCAATCATTAGTTACTGGCATTAGTTATTGGTGCAACCCTGCTCAATGAGTATTGGTTATTGAGCATGTTACGCTTTTTACTTATCACAATATTGGCAAAAAATAAAGTATGGTCATCCATCCTTGGCTAGCCTTGGGTATCAACACGGGATTGGGAATTGCGGCGTTGGGGCTATTGCTTCTGACCTCCCTCCTGCTAATTGAGTGTGGGGCATCGCTATTGCCTGCGGCTATTTGTGTTTGGGATGAAAGGACGTGGATTGGTACCCGTGTAGCGGTCGTGATCCCCGCCCATGATGAGGCAGCAGGGATCGAGGAAACCCTGGTGCAAGTGCGATCGCAGCTCAAACCAGACGATCGGTTGATCGTGATTGCCGACAACTGCACTGACCCCACCGCTGATATTGCCCGTGCGGCTGGGGCGATCGTGCTCGAACGGCAAGACGATACTCGCCGAGGCAAGGGCTATGCCTTAGATTTTGGATTACAGTTCTTAGATGCAGAACCTCCAGATGCGGTGGTGACGATCGACGCGGATTGCTCGGTGGAACCGGGGGCGATCGAACGGCTGACCCACCAGGCAATTGCAACCCAGCGTCCAGTGCAGGCGACCTACTTGATGACCAAACCCGATCGCCCCTCTGCCAAGGATGGGGTGTCGGCTTTTTCGGTGAAGGTGCAAAATCTGGTGCGTCCACGAGGCTTAAATCGGTTGGGCGTGCCCTGCATGTTGACGGGCAGTGGGATTGCCTTTCCGTGGCAAGCGATTCGCTCCGTCAATCTTGCCAGTGGGCACATCGTGGAAGATAAAAAGCTGGGGTTTGATCTGCGATCGCGGGCTACCCTCCCTGTTTAGCCCCCAAGCACGGGTAATCGGACGCCTCCCCCAAACCAATCAAAGCGCCAAAACCCAACGAACCCGCTGGGAACATGGTCATTTGCAACTGATTTTGGACTACACCCCCAAACTCCTAAAAGCAGCGCTCCAACAGCGTCGGTTAGATCTACTAGTCACTACCCTCGACCTGTGTATTTTGCCGCTGTCCCTATTGGTCTTGGGCTGGCTGGCGGTAACCGGATTGGCGGGCTTAGCAGGGGGGTTGGGGTTGTCTTGGCTGCCGTTTGGCATGGCGGCGACGGCGGGGTTGGCATTGGTAACCGCAATCTTAGTGGCGTGGGTGCGATTTGGACGGGCAGATTTGCCGCTTGCCCAATTACTCTCGATCCCGTTCTACATTGTTTGGATGATTCCGGTTTATCTGAAGTTTTTAGTGCGTCCTCAGAGTAGTTGGGTGAGGACCGATCGCACCGCTACGAGGGAAATGGAGCCTTGAGTGCTGCAACATCGGTTTGAGGATGACGAACCGATCGTATCCACAAACTGTTTTTTAGAGAAAGGGCTGTGATCACTAGCAAAATCCAATTAAACGCAAAGATGTAACTCTCAGTAATATTGTTCATCACAAAATGGTTGAGAAGAACTAGAGGAATCAGTTCTTCGGCGCTCTTGGCTCGATACCCCCGCTTCAGTGCCAGACCGTAGGAGGAGATCAGGCTGATCAAAAACAGATCAACCCCAACAAGCCAACGGATAACGCCATGTCAATAAAGCCATTATGAGCATGGGGTGGAATCCATAGATCAAGGGTTGTCCAACCCGCCACCGCCCTCCCCGCCTCTAGGGCATAGCGACTATCCTTCGCCCAAAATGCTCCATATCCGTAGCCGATGAAGGGACGCTCTGCAATTTTGTCGATCGTATAGTTCCAGATTGGAACACGACCCGTCAAGGTCGGATCACGTCCTAGGCTGAGCAGCAGTTCGTTCCAGTTAGAAGCAACAACGATCGCCACACAACCTAGCAATAACGAAAACAGAATTAGCAGCAGAACGGTAACTCTACCTTGGGCGCGAAAGTTGCGATAGAAAAAAATGAATAGGGTCAACAACACGGCGATCATCAAGGCTGTTTTAGAAGTAGAGGCCAGGATCAACCCCAGCGAAAGGGCGCATCCCAATCTATACAACCAGCGTTGGGAACGTTCATACAGCATTCTTAATAGAAACACTTGGTAGCTGACCACCATCACACTCCCAAAGAAGTTTTTGTGGGAAAAAACCCCCATCCACGCTCCATCATGTCCATCGCCAAAATGCACCCCAATGGAGGGAACTGCCAAACTCACACCCACGCTCAATACAGCCCCGATGCCCATCATCCAACTCAACAAGCCAACCTGCTGGCGAGGCGAAAATCGCGATGCAATATACAATGCCAGCATCGTCCATTGGGAAATCTCCCGAATAAAATAGAGAGTCAGACCGGGCGACGTGGACCAGATCCATGATGCAACAATCAAAATGAGCAGAGTGAGGAGGGCAAGGTCACGGCTGAGGGTGTAGATAGATTGTTTCCAGCGCATCCCCAAGAACGCCAAAATCAACATCCAAATGCCATACCTGAGTAAGGACTCGACAATGGCGGGGGCTGCGCTAAAGGCTCCAGCATGGAATAGTAGGGCAACGATCGCCAATCCTCGTTCAATGGTGTAAAGCGGGAGTTGCATACGCTTTTTAACGGATCATAAAAGGCTACCTGATCGTAAAAGGCTACGAAAAATTGTGCTTAGCGAAAAGAAGAATGTAACAGGCGTTGTCACGACAGATGATCAACCAGTAACTCAGTCAACTGATCGAACACCGTTTCCTCGTCAAACGATTGCCCAGAGATTGCCGCCGATCGCACCAGCGTAGCTAATTTTTCTGATCGCTATCCAGGGCAATGACCGTATCCGCTAGGGTCTGCCATTGGTTTAGGGGAACGAGCATGCCACCCCCCATTCATCGCCACTAAGCCGTCTGGATAGGAACTTTGATACCCCACCAGGGCGCACCCGCTGATCAGGGCTTCTAGCAAACAACGGGCTGATTCTGGCGTTTTGTGACAAAAGAGGAAAATATGGTGGCTACGAATCGCTGAAAAGATGGTGGCGCGATCGGTGATGAATCCGGGGAATTGAACTCGATCGGCAATTCCCAAGCGATCGGCAAGTTGCTTCATCTCCGGGAGCAGCAACCCATCCCCTAACCAAGTCGCTTCAAATGCAATCCCAGCCTGATGAAGGCGGTGCAGGGTTTGTAGCCAGTCCAGGGGTCCTTTCATTGTTAGCGCTTGTCCTGCGTAGCAAATCCGCAGTGGTTTCTCCGCTAAAATCTCAGCGATTTTATCCTCTAGTTGCGGTGCTTGAATTTGTTCAGATTGCTTGGCATGCACCAAATAAACGCAATGGGAGTTGTCACAATAGGGTGAGAAGGCATCGTAGCAGTCGTGTCCTTGAAACAACCCCAGGGCGCATTGCCGAATTAAGTACTGATGATAGTGCCGCATGATCGGCAGTATTGCCCGTGTAAACACTCGCCGCCGCCACGGTAAATCGTGGATTAGCCGCCGAGCCACTGCATACTCGACTCGATCGTTCCAGACGGCATAGGAGCGATGCTGGCGTAGGGCTTCCAAGCACAAAACACCGCCCCAGTCACCAATCAACGCGCCCAGTTGCACACACAAGTATTGGCACTCTGCCATTTTGGTTTGCAGGAGTTGGCGCGTTGCCCCGTAGGTGCGCAAAAAATCCTGGGGTCGGTAGGCGAAGGGAAGCGGAATCACCTCGATTTGCTCAGCACACGTCAACTCGTCCACACATTGCCAGGGGATAGTGGTTTTGGAGGGGGGTTGTTGAGACCAATCGATTCCAGCCATGACAACTCGATCGAACCGCTTTGCCCAATGCACTAGGCTATTGCAGGTCTGCTCATCGAGTTCAAGTCGCCCCTGAGTCTGTTGAATCGGGACGTGATTAACCAACAGCAATTGTTTTCCCATACAGATTGGTAGTGAGGGCGGGCTTTATCTGTAAAGTCTTAGTAAAGTTACTGATTAAGATAGCTTCCCAATTCAGAGCTTTGCTAGTCTTTACAATATCATTTCTGAAATGAAGCAATTCTTTACTATTCCTTCATGAATAACATCGGGGTGGTTACGATCGGCAGAATGAAGGCGATCGCCTGATTCGCTGCCTCAACTCGTTGCTTCAGCAACTTCCAGCTAATGTTCCAATTGTCTATGTCGATTCGGGTTCCACCGATGGCAGTGTAGCGGCTGCGACTGCACTGGGTGTGCAGGTGATCTCACTGGATATGACGGTTCCCTTCACCATGGCACGGGGACGCAACACGGGCTTTCGCCATCTGATCGAGACGTTCCCCCAGTTGGAATACGTACAGTTCATCGATGGGGACTGTGAATTAGTCGAGGGCTGGATTGAGCAGGCGTTGCCCGTACTGCAACAGCAACCGCAAGTGGCGATCGTTTGTGGACGCCGCCGCGAACGCTTTCCCGATGCTTCCCCCTACAATCGACTGGCTGAAATGGAGTGGAATACTCCCGTGGGAGAGGCGGATGCCTGTGGGGGAGATGCCCTTGCCCGGATTGCTGCCATCTGCG
>JAAUSV010000186.1 GCA_012032525.1 Leptolyngbyaceae cyanobacterium SL_7_1 | reverse complement strand
GTTCGCTATGCGCCCGCTAGCCATTTTTCTGCCCACACCCACGGGGGTGGAGAGGAATTTTTTTGTTCTAGAAGGTGTGTTTGCCGATGAGCATGGAGATTATCCGGTTGGCTCCTACATCCGCAATCCGGTTGGCTCAACCCACACACCCTCCAGTCGCGATGGATGTACTATCCTGGTAAAACTGTGGCAAATGCACCCTGGGGATCAGCAACGAGTGCGATCGCCACCACAGAAACCGCTTGGCTTCCAGGGACAGTGCCGGGGTTGCAGGTGATGCCGTTGCATCAGTATGGGACGGAGCAAGTCGCCCTCGTCAAGTGGCAACCGGGCACCCAATTCTTGCGCCATCGCCATCCCGGTGGGGAGGAGATTTTTGTGTTGGAGGGCGTGTTTGCCGACGAATTGGGCACCTACCCCCAAGGCACGTGGCTCCGCAATCCTCCTGGTAGTGTACACACGCCCTATAGCGATCGGGGTTGCGTCATCTATGTCAAAACTGGACATTTACTCACCTCCGGAGCAGGAGCAGTGCATCATGCTCAACTCTCAAATAGTTTGAATCTATTGAACTAACAGCATCACTACCCACTTCGCAAAACAGACAATCGTAATTTCGCAATCATAGATGACCAGGGGATTGGGTTTAAGCCAACGCATCTAGTTTCAATCGACATCGCTCTAGATGGTTGAGAAGATCCTCTACTTCTGTGATGTCTAAAGACTGCTGAATCGCTTGTTGATAGGCGGCAATGGCATCTTTGAGTTTATGCTGCTTTTCGTACATTTTGCCAGCTTCCTCGTAAATTTTAGCTTTGTCAACAGGCGGCAATCTAATTGCCTGCTCAATCACCTCCGCGAGGAGTTGGTATTCTTCTAAAAAATTTAAGGTTTTCGCATAATTAACGTAGGTCACAGGATAATTGGGAGAGCATTCGATCGCTTTTTGATAATAGATTTTTGCTTGCTCTAGCTGGTGGAAGAAGGACATGGCGATCCACCCTAGATGGTTGTATGCGGGTCCGTACATTGGATAGAGAGCAACAATTTTTTCCAAAATTGCAATACACTCTACTAGCTGATTCGACTCCAGATATTGGGTCGCTAGATGTAGAAGGTAATCTGGGTCGGAAAATAGAGATTGCATATAGATTTACCCTAAACTGTCATCTGTACTGTCAATCGGTATTGTCAGTCGGCTGGTTGGTATCACCGATTGCTCATTCGTCTTGATGGATGATTGATAGGAAGTCTACTACCTCCTATCTCACTCCAGGAAATTACAAAGGCTGAAGGGCGACGAGTGTAGCGGTTAGGATAACGAATCGTAATGCTCACATCAATCCGGCGATTGGCGGGCAATGGCTCATAGGCTGTGGCAATGGCCCGCTCCACATCTCTCCATGCTCCATGTTGATTAAGGGTGCTATCCATGGGAATCAGGTTGTAGTACTCGTCGTTTCCGTCAAATTGTCGTGCAACTAAATGCCCTTTATCATCTGTGTTTTTTAGTTCAGGGAGAAACTTGTTGCGTAGGCGATCGCCTAGCAACCGTGCCCCTTGTACATAGCCAAATGTACCGCTCAAAACAGTGGGGCGTCGATGCAATTGTGGCGTTCGTTCAATATGTTGAGTCCACCAAATCTTGTTGCGCCCTTCGACATTTATTCCGGCACGCGCTTGCTGCCTATTGACAAACATGGACTCAACACATTGGGTGTAGTCAAATGCTTCCATCTGCGGCGGTAGCAAACTTCCCCCTATCCTTCTTATCCGGGTGATCTGCCGACCCCCTACAGCCTGCATCTGCAAACGCCCATTGCTATCAAATCCCAATTGGGGCAAGCGCCGACCAATTCCTCGTTTTTTGACGACATAGACGCTCCCTCGCCGCGTCTGAAAGAAATACCCTTCGGGTAGATCGGCGTCACTTTCACTTTCCACCGTCCTATTGATAAATCGCGATGCGACATGACTTCGAGTAACGGTCAAGGCATTATCCCGTTTGATGTGGTCATTTTCTAGTTGCAAATAGGGCTTAGTAAAACTTGCTGGTGTGGCACCCGCCAAACGAATATGTCTATTTTGATCCGTGAATTCATAGTTCCTGTCGGTCAACCATTCTCGGATGGCTCGTCTACGGCGATCGCTGGCTGAGGCATACAATAACCCCGCTCCTCCAAAATCTCGCATTGTCAACCGATCGACTCGAATCGTTGTGTCTGGATTGAGGCTGAGAGTGGCATGAAGTTGTCCAGAAGGTTGCCATAGCGGAATACGAATTCTAAACGGTGGTAAGGGGACATCTTGCCAGGGCGCAACTGGGACTCCCCGCCGCTGTCGGCGTCGCCCTCTAGTGCGACGAGTGCGGGCTTCCTGAATCAGCACCCGCACTTTTTGACGGAGGCTATACCTAAACCAGGAGATAACCCAGTGCCCAGTGGGTTCCTCCTGCTGCAAAATCGCTAGCAACCGAGTTCGCCCCCACTCCAAATGTCGGCGTAGATCGGCGGCATCGTATTCATAACGGTTGCCACGCAAGCGGGCAAAAATACCCCGGTTTTGATCTCGGCGAGTACCACCACTCAAGCGGGTTCCCACCCGATCGACAAATTGCATCAGCCGCTCTTGGGGCGTTCGTTCGGGGAGGATTTGGGGCAGAGCCTCAGCGATCTTCGCCGCCATAAACCCGACTAGGGGATATAGCCGTGCCCCCGCTCGAACCGCGATCGCCCCCAGAGCGATCGTATCTTGAGCATTGTCAGAGCCTTCTATTTGGTTGTAGAAAGCAATCATTCGCTCTAGATCATCTAGCCCTCTGGGAATGTCTAATAGAATTTCGAGAAGTTCCTCATTGGTTGTTTCGGCAGGAATGTACAAACTCTCTAGGAGTTGGGCTAGATTTCCTCCTTCTCCCATTTGTTGCTCAAAGTCAGCCGTAATTTCTTCTTGCAACTGTTCGATCTCAGCTTCTAGAGATTCGGCTGACTCTAACGCTTCTAATTGAGCCTGAAGGCTCCGTAACCGCTCGATTTTTTCATCAACTCTTTGTTTAAAGTCGGTGTAGGTGGCATGTGCAGTGCGAATAGTTGAGATAATTCGTTCAATTTGCTCATAGACTGCAAAGGCTCGTTGAGCATTTTGAATCAATCGTCGCAAGCGATTAAGCCGCCGTACCCATGCCGCCGCATTTGCTGGCAGGGTAACTCCTCCGGTAATAATTGCCAAAAGTCCCATTGCAGCCTGTTCCAGCAGCATGGCACGGATTTCAGACTGGATCCGGTCTATCAAGGCGTTGAGTTCAACCAATAATTGACCGGATACTTCACGAATCTCTTGGGAGCGGCTACTAGCCCCAGCCAGTAGCCCTCTAAACATCGTAATTTCGTTGATAAAAAGAGAGAATTCAGCAGGAAATGAGGAAATTCCCCCTTCTGGCTTCTAACTGTCGTCGCACTTCTTCAGTGGTAATGGCGCGATCGAGTTGTCCCAGGAATTGATTTAGATCGTCAATTTGAGCAGTGGTTTGTTGGCTCTGCTCGGCATCAAGTTGGAGAGTTGCCCTAGTTTGTGCGTCGATCGGAGGAGAGGTATCAGTCTCCGTTTCTTGGAGTTCTCGGTTAGTTCGCATAATTTCGCGTTCTGCCGGACTCATCGTTCTGAATCGCCTGAATGCCTCGACGAGGGACAAGGGTGATGCACCACTGCTATCTTCTGAGCGTTCTACCATGTCCTGATAAAAGTCTAGGAATTCTCTAAGAATTCGTTGTCGTTCTGCTTCATCGGTGATGGTGCGAAGCTCCGCTAAGAACTCTTGAAGTTCTGTTGGATCAACATCTAAGGGAACGTCTTCCTGCTGTGAAGTTTGAATAACTTCCGTCAACAATAGGCGCTCTTCAGGAGTTAAATCAACTGGCGACGAAGGTTGATCAGTTACATCCCCTTGATCGTCGGCTGGTTGCCCAACGCCCGTACTATAAGACTGATGGACAATAATAACGAACTGGGAAAGGGAGAAATCTGGCGCATACAAGGATTCCTCAATATCAAATAAGGCTCGAAATTCTTGTTGCGTGACATTTCCTCGTTCATCGCGAGTTTCTAGCTCAGAGTACGCTCCGCGTCTCCATAAAAATCTAGCCCGATAGATACCAACTGGCAAATCCAAACTTGTAATTACACCACGATAAGTCTGTCCACTTCTGCCCGTTGCGATCGCAATTCGTTCATCCCGAAAAAATTCTATACGTACAACGGGATCTGGAGACTGTGCCCTTTCCTGGCACTGAATGGCTATTTCAGACGCAGGATAGACGATTTGATTGACAGGAACCCGTACTTTTGTGGCTGGTGGCACCTCTGAATGCAGTTGTCTAGGCTGTACCGACTGGGGCTCAAGACGAGTTGGGGTAGTTTGCTGAATAGTGTGTACTAATTCATGGGCTAGCAACTGCCGACCCGGTTGTGATTGGGGATTATAATGTCCCGTGGCAAAGTAAATATCTTGTCGATGGGTAAATGCTTGAGCAGCTAGTTCTCGGTTCATCTGTGCTGCTTCTCCATCGCTATGAATGCGTATCTGGCTGAAATCGTGTCCAAATCGCGATTCCATGAACGATCGCGTTTCTATTGGTAGCGGTTGCCCCTTTCCTCGACTTGCCTGCAACCGTTCCTCTAAAGTTGGTGTCACTTGAAGGGATTGCCCGAACAATCCGTTAGCTTGGATGGTTTCTTCTTGATCGTCTTCTGCCCGTTCTCTATCCTCTGCTTCTGAAATGTGGTCTTCCTGGCGTTGGAGCCTCTCCTCAATTGCAGGGCTGATCGGTAGAGTTGTTGGGCTTGCCAGCCCCTTTTCCTGAACGGTCGAGATCTCTTCTTCCTCGTCCTCTATCTCCTGCCGCTGCAATGGTTTCGCATCTACTGGATCGAGTCGTTGAATGGTTAGGGGTGGAGTTGGCTGTGGATTGGGCATTCGTATCACCTGCTCTGCTATTCGATCGGCTTCCTGTTCATAGCGATCGCCCGGTTCCCCCACCCTCAGTTTTGGCTGAATTAGTTCATGTAAAATTGGCGCGGAAGCTGGGTTTGCCGCGCTCTCAGGCTGCTTCGTAAACCACTGGCTTTGGCACTCGCTGCACTGACCCGTTAACCCTGCGGATTTGCCACACGCACATTGGCGTTGCAACAGTCCCGATCGATGACCTGCAAAGAGGGCTTAGCCTCGGTTTGCGTCGCAGCTTGAGCTTTAGTCGTCATTGCTGAAAGCCTCCGTAGAGTGACTGAGCAATTTGCACTCCGATCGCCTGCGGTGGCATCGTAGCTGTGACCTGAATTTCACCCCCATTCAGGTGGGGCACGTCACTCGACTGCATCAGCGATCGTGGGACACCCTGTTCGCTAAACAAGCGGTGGAGTTCCTGTTGGAGTGCCGTGCTAATGGTGTGGCGATCGCTCATGGCAAACCCGGATAAAATCAGTTCCTCAATATGGAGTTCGAGCGTCATATCCATCCGTCTACCTCCGTTTCGGTTAGGGTCTTTTCCAGCTTGACGTATTCGCTCCGGGTCGCCCTGAGCAAGTGTTTCATTTGCAGTGGCTCCCCAGCATCGGCGGCAAGGAAGGCGGCATTGAGGGCGATCGTGCGAATGTTGCCTCCGGGCACATTTAGTTGGGCGAGGCGGGACAGGTTAATGCCCTCGGTGGGCAGGGGGGTGGGAAACATCCGTCGCCAGATCTCGGTGCGCTGGGCGACATCGGGGAAGGGGAACTGGACAACGAAACGGATGCGTCTGAGGAATGCGGGATCGATCGCACTGCGCAAGTTGGTGGTTAAAATCGCCAAGCCGCGATAGACCTCCATGCGTTGCAGCAGGTAGCTGACTTCAATATTGGCATAGCGATCGTGGGAATCGCGTACCTCCGATCGCTTGCCAAACAGCGCATCCGCCTCGTCGAATAGCAAAATTGCCCCACCCATTTCCGCCGCATCGAAAACGCGCCGGAGGTTTTTTCGGTTTCGCCGATATATTTGCTGACCACTTGGCTCAGGTCAATGCGGTATAGATCAAGCTGCAACGTTTGCGCCAGTACTTCTGCCGCCAGCGTTTTCCCCGTGCCGCTGGCTCCGGCAAATAGGGCACTGATGCCCAGCCCGGTTGAGCTATGGGCAGCCACGCCCCACGTGTCATAGACGATCGATCGCTGGCGTACTTGAGCCGCAATTTCCCGTAGGGTTTGCTGTTGGGGATCGGGCAAGACCAGATCGTCCCAGATGGCAACGGGTGTGATGGGTTGGGCAAGGTCGTCGAGTCGAGTCCGGGTGTAGGTGCGGCAAGCGTGCCAGAGGGTGGGGTGGGTCGCATGGTCGTTGGTCTCCGTGAAGTCAGTAGAAATGGCTTGGATGGCAGTTGCACTGAGATTGAATTGGGCAGTAATGGCGTCAATCGGGGCGTCAATCGGGGCAGCAATCGGGGCGTCAGGGGCAGCATCTGCTAGGGCAGTCCGCCAGAGATGGCACTGCTCGGCAGCAGTGGGTTTGCGCACCTCTAGGCGCAGCGTCGAGCGACGCAGCAACAGCGGCTCACGGGTGGCAACCAGCAGCGGACTGTAAACGGCTTCTAGGAATGCCACTGTGGATTCGGCAGGGCGATCGGCGGTGGGATTCAATTCCACCAGTAGGGCGCTGGGGTGGAGGATGGCTTGGCGTTGCCACAGGCGAATCAGGGCGTCCTGTTCAGCCGGGGTGGAGGGGACGGCGGCTTGTAGGCGGTGGAGTTGCCATCCTAGGGCAGCACTGGCGGCGGCAGCGATCGATTCTTGCTCATCGCGATCGCTGCCACAGAGTTGGATCACAGGTGGATTGGGGCGGCATAGGGCGACGACTATTTGCTCCACCAGCCGTTGCTGTGACGGGGGCAACCGTACCTGGATTGCCAGAGGCTCCACCCATCCCCGCAGGCGATCGTCTAAATAGTCAATGCCATTGAGGTAGTGTAGAACTCGCTCATCGATCCGCAGGCGGCTTTGGGTCAGGCTATCGCCATTGCCGACTTCAATCAAGCGCCAGTAGCGCAATGGACTGACCGGGGCGATCGCGCTCCAGTGGGCATCGGGCAGGGCAGCCAGCGCCAAACTAAAGGTTGGGTAGGCAAGTTGGGCACTGCCTTGGGCGGTGGCACACAGTTGGGCAAAGGAGCCACTGAGTTCGACGCCAGCGCACAGCAGCAGCAGATCGTGCTCAAAGGTTGATAGGGTAAAGCTGCGGCACAGGGTAGCTAGGGCGGAGGATGAGGCTGGAAGCACCGGAAGCGCCGGAAGCGCTGGGCAAGGATTTCCCTGGGCACGAGCGATGTGCTGGTGCAGGGCTGTCCGCACCCGATCGAGCGCCAGCGCCAGGTCGTGCTGGTTGGTGTCTTGCCAGGTGGGGGGAGCAGGGCTGATCATGGGCGGGGTCAGGCGGAATCCCTGAATACAACAGCGGGTTCTCCAGAATAAAAATTGTTGGCGTCTACCTCCGGCAGGCTCTCTGCCCCGTCTACTTGAAGGCGCACCAGGTAGCGACCGGGTTTGATTCCCGTCAGTGGAACAACTATTTGGCGCTGCTCGGTGTCGCGCTGACCTGCTACAGCAGAATAGGCAGCGGGATTTTCGCTGGTTTGTTGATTTAGTAGCAGGGTGACGCGCTGGGTCGGGGCGATCGCTGGCTCAACCGTCAGGCGCACGTCGGATCTTCCCCCCGTCCCATCTCCCAGCATCTCAATGCTGACAATGCGCGGACGCAGCACAAACGGCAACACGTTTGACTCCGAACTCCGACGCAATCCAGAGTCTTCTAGATCAAGCAGATGCACGACCTGCACCGTACTAATTCCCGCTGGCAACTGAGAGGGGACAATGAGTTGAATTTCGAGATCGCTGACCTTCAAGGGGGAAACGATAACGCCCCCAATCTGCACCTGCATCTGTTCTGCTTGGAGATTCTCGCCCCACACCGTCAAGCTGCCGCCAGCCGTTACCAGTTGGGGTTGCACGTCCGTTAGGCGGATTGAGCGATGGGGGATGGCGATCAATCGCCGCTCCAGCACGGGCAGCGCCGTTTTCAGCGATCGCGATCGTTCTAGCAGCACAACAGACATCTGATAGGCAGCGGTCGGGCGATACTGGGTCTGAATCGCCGACCACAGTTTGGACATTTCCTCCGTACTCATCGCCATCGGCGTGATTTTGATCTGTTCCACTTGGTCGGCTAAATCTGCCTGGGTCAACGCTTTAAAGGCGGGTCTAGCGTTGGAACCAAAGTCTCGCAGAATCGATCGAATCCGATCGCGGGGCAAAAACGGCATTTCGTGCAGAATCTGCATGGCATAGCCCAGCATGATTTCCGCATGGATCGATTCCTGGCTGTAGGCGGTCAGCAGGTAGTGCAAGTCTAATGCCAGGGGTGGATTGCTGATGCGATCGCCTTCGCTGTTGCGGCTGGGCATGCCGACATTGCGCCAGCCCGGATTGGGGGTCGTTTGATAGAGAAATAGATTTAAACGGTCTTTGGGCGCACTGCCGTTGGCGGTTTCCAGGCTGGGGGATAGGACCGTCACCTCCGGTCGTCCGCCCAAGATTGTGGTGATGTCCTGCTGCACTAGTCCATTCTCTAGCAGGGTTTGTACCACCGCCGTTACCGCGCCGATCGCCAAGGCATTGCTCATCGGTCACCTCCCGTGCGCGATCGCAAATATTCTTCCAAAGACAACCGGGCAGGAGCAGTTGTTGTCCGCGACCGGGTTGGGGGCGGGGGAGTGACTGCCCGAACATCGATGCGCCCGATCGTGATGTGGATGGTCGGCGACGAGGGAACTGATTGGGCTTCTGCTGGTTGGGATGGCGATCGTTCCCTGGAAGCAACCGTGGGCGGCGGGATGAGGGTTGCCGAGCGCGGTACAACTAAAGCAGGGTTGGTCGAAACTAAGGGATTTTCTCGCCCGGTTGCCGGAGGAGCAGACGGGCTAACCGTTGGGTTCGTTGGATTTACCGCTGCCACGCCCAGATCCACTGCGCGGTTCACTAACAGCGGCTGACCCAACCCAACGGGGGACGGGGGGGCGGCACGATCGCCATTCTGGGGTGGCACGATCGCCGGAGGCTGAACCTGTGACGATGTGGAATCATGGGGCTTAAATCCTTGCCCTGCCTGGCGGGTGGCACGATCGCCGCCGCCG
>JAAUSV010000002.1 GCA_012032525.1 Leptolyngbyaceae cyanobacterium SL_7_1 | reverse complement strand
CTTTACATCAAACCGTCTATTGCAAGATGAGTCCCTGCGAGTGCGGCGGGCATTGCTGGAGGCAATCGCAGCAACTCATCTAGAGGAATATTATCCTTCCCTGCTCAAGGGGTTGTACTACAAATCGACCCGCGAGGCGGCAGTCCAGGCTCTGATTCGTCTGGAAAACGAAGCGCTACCAATGTTGGTGAAATTGGCTGAAGATAGCTACGCGCCTGAAGTAGTCAGAACCCATGCTTGGAATACGATTGGGCAAATTGGTACTTCCGAAGCCTTGGATATTTTGGTCGGACATTTGACGATCGCTTGGGGGTTTACTCGACGCAGCATCCTGCGGATCTTACTCAAACTCCCCCAAGAAGCCGGAATCGAGGCAGTGTCCAATCTGTTGGGTAGGAGCGGCATCGAAGCCTTGATCAATCAAGAGTTGGGACTGATGGGACAACTCTATGCAGGGTTAATCGATCTCTCGACTGATGTTGTCTATGGGCGCGAAGCCGATCTATTGCGGGGAGGATTGCAGGATCAACAGGTTGACACCTTGGAGCGGCTATTTTTGCTGATGCGGTTTCTCTATTCGTCTAGCACCATTCAAGCGGCTGCTTTTAATTTGCAATCTTCCTCTCAGGACGGGGTGGCTAGAGGAATTGAAATTTTGGATAACACATTGGACATTGCCGGAAAACGGGCGATGTTAACGATTCTCGATCGCCGCTCCAATCAAGAGAAATTGCAGAGTCTCTCAGACATCATCAGCTACACGCCGATGTCTCCAAGCAATCGCCTCCGCCACCTCTTAGAGTTGCGCCATTTTCTCTCTGATTGGACGTTGGCGTGTTGCTTCCATCTAGCACGCGACTACCGTTGGAGCCTTACCCCTGACCAGACCCTTGCCTGTTTGCGCCATCCAGTTAGTTTTGTCCGAGAAGCTGCCATTAGTTACCTCCAGGTGGCATCTCCTCTGGTGTTGCGTGCCATGTTGCCCCTACTGCAAACCGATCCCGATCGCCTGGTTGCGGCTCAAGTAAAGGAAATTCTCGCCACGCTGGAATCACCATCGTCTTCAAGCAAAAACGGCTTGACCTATTCTTCAGGTCAAGCCGGAATCTAATTGATTGCCTAGTCTGTGGGTTGCTAACTGCCTAGCCCTCCGCCTACGACGTGCCTACGACGCCGTTAGCATCTCTGGAAACTCAGGCTTTGTCAACGTTGAACTCTCGAAAAAACGATAGTGATCGAGTCCTTCTAAGATGCCCCAGGCATGGTGCCCTTTGGCAAAATAGATTTGGGGACGACCTTTGAGCTTTTCAACTTCACTGCTATGATTGCCGACGACGATCGCCATCGTGTTGCCTGCCAGCATTGACTCGTCGTTGCCTGACGCCCCTGCCACCAAGAAGCGGTAGACAGGCAGCCCCCACTTTAGTGCACAGTAGCGCAGTGCATCTCCCTTAGACGCCCGGATGGGTAATAGATCAAGGTACATGCTGTGGGAATAGATGCCTTTGACGTGCAACTTGCAGCGGCGCAGGTGTCGCATGATTTCTCTGTGGCTGGGAGCCGCCTCTAGATCCACAATGTTGTAGCTAATCTTGTGGTGCGTTGGCAGTCTGGTGGTTGCAGTTCCAGCCCTGGCAGTTCCTCCATTGCCGCTCGAATAGCATTGGGCTGCCATCGATAGTCAATGTGTCGCTGCCAGTTTGTGTCGGTGACGACTTGGGGACCGTAGTAGATTTCTGCTCCCGTGGAGGTGATCAGCAGATCGGGCATGGGGAAGCGCCATTCTTCCAACACTGCCAACGTGCTCTGGAGGTTACGTCCGGTGGCAATTCCTACCCCCGTGCTCTTGCCGTGCTCTTGCAATCGTTGAATCAATAATTGCAGGGCTTCTTGATTGCCCAGCAAGGTGTTGTCGATTTCACAGATTAAGAAGCGATCGGCGGAGGGGAGGCGATTGCGATCGGGCACCTTCCAATCGGGTTGGTCAGCGGCGGGTGCTTTGGGCAAGGGACTGAGCACGGGTTGAACCCGTCGTTGGGGCAATTGGTTGACATATTGCAAGTACTGCTCCACATGGCTTGGCCACGAAAAATGCTGGCGCACATTACTCAACCCATTGCTCGACCACTGCTGCCATTGTTCTGGATCGGTCAGTGCTTGACGGAGAGACTTTTGAATATCACCAATATCCAAGGGGTCAATCAAAACGCCATTGTGACAAGCCCCAATAATATCGCGAGGACCGCCATCGGCGGTGGCAATGAGTGGTACACCACAGGCGGTTGCTTCAATTAAAGTCAGACCAAAGGGTTCTGTTAGAGCTGGGTTAATGAAAACACCACGATTCTTAGCCACCAATCGGTATAGATCGGGGACTTCATCAACCCCATGACGCTTGGGGTAGGCAACGTGACCATACAAATCGTAGCGATCGATCAGCATCAAAATTTCCGTCATCACCTGGCGAGGACCGCTTTCCATGCCACTGATGTCGTCTCGCGTCCCCAGTACAAGAACCAGATTCGCCAACTTTCGGAGCTCTGGATCTTCACCATAGGCCTTGACAAGGGTACTGACATTTTGCGCATGGCAGGACGGGAAAGCGCCATGATGATGGGCTTGCTAGGATCAGTGAAGAAGCGATTGAGTTGTTGCTGGATTGGGGGAGCCTGCCAATCGCTAGGAGCGGGGTAAAATTTTCCAAGGCTACGCCGGGTGGTACGACGACCATGCGTTGGGGTTGATATTGATCGTAGATGCTGTACTGCTGATCGACCTCTTGGCGCGTGCTTGCAATCACCAAGGCAGCACTGGCAAGGGTGATTTCTTCTGCCTCAATTCGAGTGCTAATGTGGAAATTTTCCTCAATTACCTCAGGCTTTGTGCCTTGCTCCAACAAGCGTTGCTGCTTGACCCGCCCCAAGGAGTGCCCCGTGTGCACTAGGGGAATTCCTAACCACCCGGCGATGCGACAACCCACATAGCCAGCATCCGCATAGTGGCTATGAATGATGTCGGGCGATCGCCGACTTGACGGATATGGCGCAATAGCTCGTCTGCAAAGGTGTCGAGGTAAGACCACAACACCTCTTTGCGGAGATAGCGTCGAGGACCACAGGCGAGTCGGACGATGCGTAGTTTGTCAGACAAGACCTCTACAGGTTCAGCATAATCAGGGCTGACTTTGGGATCGATAATCAAACGAGTTGCAATGTCAACCCGTTCTACTTGGGGATGTTGTGCCAGCGCTTGGGCAAGTTCAAGCACATATTTTGTTTGTCCACCTGTATCTGCATCTCGTCCAAGTTCAAGGTTATGTCCTCGAAACAAGCCATGAACATGAACCAACAAGATATACAAACCTTTAGTGCCTGTCATTTTTACCTTCTCTACGACTTGCTAATGGTGTATTACGGTCGGGCGATGTCCTAAGATTTTTTAAGTAGTGTAGACCATCGGAACAACACGGCTGCCGTCCATAAGGTAGACATTCGCCGTACCCACTATGGGAAAACCTAGACCTCGCGAACCATCACAGGGTAACCATCAAAAAAACGACGCAATAGCTATAGACGAAGAATAATAACGTCCAATATTGCCAGCAGTGACGATCAGGTAATGCACGCTCTTGGCATTAAATCGCTTCAGTAGCGATGGGACTGCTGCAAACTATGACATCAACTCCCAAATTATAAAAGGAATCTAATGAAAAACTTAATTCTGTTAAAGATTTTGTGAAGAATCTTCCTTTGTTATAAAATCCTCATTTGTCACGAAGTAATCATAATTCTCGTTCGACAAGGATGACGTTCTCGGTTACTTTCTCAAATGTGTCGTCGTGGCTAATTACAAACAGTTGGCGGAAACTGCGAATATTGGCGATCGCCTCCGCCAAACTCTCCCTACGGGGACGATCCATGTTGGTGGTGGGTTCATCAAAAAGGCAACATCAATGTCAGCCAAGACCCGTAATAGCGCTAGTCGCACCGCCAAGGCAGCACACATTTGTTCTCCACCCGATAGATTGATGAAGCGGCGAAGGTGTGCTCCCTCCTGCACAAGAATCTCGTAATCCCGTGTCCACTCCAATGCCACATTGGGGCGGTTGAGCAACTCCCGGAAGAGGCGATCGGCTTCCCGCGAAATGCTCTGAATGTAGCGTTCGGTGATGCGTGGACCCGCTTTTTTATAAGCATCGCGGGAAAATCTGATGAACTTGCTGATCCGCTGTTTCTGTTTGAAGATTCGTTGGGCACGATCGCGTTTCTCGCCTATTTCCTGAAGTGCCCTTAGACGACGATCCAATTCTTGTAGCAATTTTTGTTGTTGCGGTAGGCTGCCTAGTAAGCGATCGGCTTGGCTGCGAGTATCGGTATATATGGCTTCGACGCGTTGCTGCTCTTGGGGATCGTAGGACTGGTATGCCGTCTCGCAATGCTGCTGATAGTCTGTAAGCTTTGTCTGTAGAGCGTTGAGCTGGGTAGTGGCTGTGGCTAACTCTGCCGTCAAACTCTGCCAGCGATCGGCATCGGGCTTGGATTGCAGGTAACAAAGATAACCCGATTGATGGAGCTGTCGCTGGTGTTTCTGGGTGTCAACTGCTTGGTCTAATTCAGCAAACTGACCTAACTGATCCTCTAATTCATGAAGTTGCTTTTCAAGAACCGCTTGGTTTTGTTGGGCGCTGTCATAGGCTGCATTTAACGTAGACTGCTGGGTCAATGAGCGTTGCAAGAGTTGGATGCGACTGCGGGGATCATTCAATGCATCGAGTTGATCCCCCAGATGCGATCGCTGAGTTTGCAGCTCAATTTCATCGGCTAGTGTTTGCTGTAGAGCTGTAAGTTGGGTTTGGTATTGTTCAATTTCCTGACGCAGTTGGTTAGATTGCAAGACTTTCGCCTCTAGTGTGGCTACCTCAGCTTGGTAGTGGTAGAGCGATTTAATTTGGGTATTTAAGGTGTCTAAGTGGTGGTGCAGTTTGGTTGTGGCGGTTTGCTCTGCTAGGTCAGCAAGAATCCCTTGCAACGATCGCAGCAGAGCTTGATTGATCCCCATGCCTGCCTCGATCGCCTGCAATGCCTGATCAACGGCTGCGGTGGCAAGCAGGGGAACGCTTTGTTGAATTTGCCGCAGGGTGGTCAGGGCTTGTTCTGCTTGAGTGTGATGGCGATCGCGCTCCTGTTCCCCCACCTCAACCAGCCGCCGCAAATCTAATTCAAATTGTTTGGCGGCGTCAATGCGGCTGAGTTGTTCCTGTAGGCGATGGCGCTGCTGTTCTAGGGCATCTAGCTGAGCAACTTCGCCTTGCAGAGCGTGAATCCGCTGGATCTCTATTGTTAACCGTTCTAACTCGCCTTGGAGTTTGTCAAGGTGTTTTGTCAGGGCTTGATATTCTAGCCTGGCTGCCTGTAAGCGTTGAAGCGTCTCGATGATGGATGCTTGAGCCGCTTCCAAAGTGTGCTGGGATTGTACAAGCGGTTGGAGTGTGGTGATTTCCTGTTGCGCTAGGTTGAGGGATTCTAGCTGAAGTTGGAGACGGGTCAGTGCTCCCTGTCCTGCTGTTAATTGCTGCTGGAGGGCGTCTCGCTGAGTGAGTAAGGTCTGGCGTTGTTTGAGATGGCGATCGAGATCCAACAACACTGCCTCTGCACTCAAAAATGCTTCATAGCTTGATTGTTGGCTGCTACAGACTGCGGCGGCTTGCTGCGCCCGATCGACTGAGTGTTGTAACAGTTGATGGGTCTGCTGATGGGTATTGATTTGCATCTTCAACCCAGTCAGTTGCTGTTCCAATTGCTCGATTAGCTTTGCTTGGGTTGTTAGTCGATCTTTTTCCTGCTGGAGTTGTTCTAGTTGGGCGTGCAGGGAGTGCAATGTGGCTTGATTATCAGCAATTTCCTGGGAGACCTGCTGATGTTGGTGTTGCAGGGGAGTCAATGCTTGCAGTTCTTCGGTGTATTGGGCGATCGACTGTTCTAAGAGATCGGCGGCTGCTCTGGCATATTTTTCTAGACTATTTAATTGGGTATATGCCAGTTTGTAGTCTTCTACCTTGAGGATGGTATCAAACACCTTCCTGCGATTTTCAGCCGTTTGCAAAAAATCAACCGTAAACGTTCCCTGCGGCACTCCGATCGTATTGGCAAACAATTTGCTTAAATTCGTTCCCGGCGCTACACCAAACTGTTGCCGTAGCCAGGGCATCACCTCTTCATCAATGTGTTTGTATTCCAAGCGTTGACCCAACTGGGGATCAAACAAGGTATACCCTTTGGTGGTACAGCGTTGGACTTCATAGGTGCGCCCATCGCGGTTGGAAATGAAAGCGACGATCGCCTGCGCACTACCCGCCCCATTGCGGATCAGGTCTTCGTTACGATAATCACCCCGGTAATTAAATAAAGTCCACGCGATCGCTCTAGAATGCTAGTTTTGCCCGCCCCATTTTCGCCACAAATGGCGTTAGTTCCTGGTTGAAAAACAAAGTGGCGATCGCCGTGGGATTTAAAGTTTTTGAGTGTGACCGAAAGGATTTCCATGAGCCGCTGTGCTAAGGGAGTGACGCCGTAGTGCTAGAACGGTTGTATCATACTCTTTTGAAAAACCGCCAACGCCACAAGAAATTAATCAGCGATCGCCCGGAAAGATAGCTAGTGCAACCGTTGATCCTAATGGTGAGTACACCATTAACCCTAGCCAAAAGTTTTTTGATTGCTGTCCTATGAATAAACAATGGCGTCGGAGCATCAGGGTTTTACTGGGATTGGTACTGGCGATCGCCCTCTCCAGCTCCACTGAAGCGGCAATTCCTAGCACAACGGTTGAAACTGCGGTGAGCCGTGCGGTTGCGGAAATAGACAGTCGAATTACGGCGATCGAGCAAACGTGGCAACAGCAGTACGAAACCCACCTGGGGACCCGGTCAGGCAATACCCCTCTCTCCGCCACTCAGATCAACAACACATTGGCGCAGTTGGGCAATCAGACTGGAAAGCATTTGGCGTTAATCTACGTCTTTCCCCAACCAGAGGCGTTGGAGTTGGTGTTAGTGATTCCGGGAGCCGAGCCGGTGCGCAGAATCATACCGGAAGCTCCCCAAGCGATCGTCACCACGGTGCTAAATGAGTTTCAGTCCCACATTACCCGCGCCATCATCACCCAAGCCTACCTGCCCGCCGCCACCCAACTTTACCAATGGATTGTTGCCCCGCTAGAGCCTGCCCTAGAAGCGCACCAAATCGACACGCTGATTTTCTGTGTGGGGGAAGGAGTGCGATCGGCTCCCCTAGCTGCCCTCTATGACGGACACCAGTTTTTGGTAGAAAACTACAGCCTAGGGGTGATTCCGGCATTTAGCTTGACTAACTCTGAGTATCGTGGGATCAAATCAGCCCAAGTGTTGGCGATGGGAGCCTCCCAGTTTCAAGAATTGAGCGACCTGCCGTCTGTCCCGGCTGAGTTGTCCGCTATCATTCAAAACCAGTGGCAGGGCAATATCTTTTTGAATCAAGAATTTACCCTAGAAAACCTCAGACAACAGTTGGCATCCAAAGGATTTGGGATTGTCCATCTTGCTACCCACGCCGAGTTTCAACCAGGCTCCCCCACACAGTCCTACATTCAACTGTGGCAGAGCGATCGGCTCACCCTAGACCAATTGCAACAACTCAATTGGAGCGAGCTGCCGGTTGAGTTGTTGGTACTGAGTGCCTGTCGGACCGCCTTGGGCGATCGTCAAGCTGAGTTGGGCTTTGCCGGATTGTCATTCCAAGCAGGGGTCAAATCATCGCTGGCTAGCCTTTGGTACGTCAGTGATGTAGGTACATTGGCGCTGATGCGAGAATTTTACTGGCAACTATCGCGCCCCGATGTCACCACCAAAGCCGAAGCACTACAACGTACTCAACAAGCTATGCTGAGCGGGCAAGTTTACATTGAGAAGGGACAGTTGTACAACTCCCATGGTCAATTACCCTTACCCAGCGAGCTAGGGCAAATTGAGCGACTCGACTTTTCAAGTCCCTACTATTGGGCGGCGTTCACATTAGTAGGCAGTCCTTGGTGAGCATTCAGCAATATAGCAATCCTGTCTAAATCATGAAATCCTGCCGCACCAGATCCCCGGCTTCTCCAAGAAGCCGGGGATCTTTGTTTCACAGTTGATTTAGGATTGCAATAGAAACGAGACTAGATTCATCCAGCCATTTGCCAATAAGGGAAACTCCCCAAAGAAATCAACCATTTTCATCCATTTAGCTAGATAGAAAGCTGGGTGGGCAGGGCTGTTTGTGAAGGTTGATAAGATGGCATTCGCTGCAATAGGAGATGGCGCACCTGAATGAATTGACAAATGCATTGATCGGTAGGAGGTTATTCTTCGTCAAACTCATCTCGGTCAATTTGTTTTAAGCGAATGTGCTTGCGACCAAGGGAGATCTCAAACTCGTCCCCTGGCTTCAAATCCATTTGCTTTGTGTAGGCTGAGCCAATCAACAAATTGCCGTTTGACTGTACCGTAATTCGATAGCTAGCGCTGCGCCCCCCCCGTCCATTTGCCGCCTGCTTGCTATCTAGCTGAATTTCGTTTGCGTCAATCAGAGCATTTAAAAATTTCATCATATTGACGCGCTCGACACCATTTTTCGTAATGGTGTAGTAGCCACATTCCTTCGCCTTTTCCTCTTTGCCAAGGTGGTCTAGTTCCTTAACCTTGGCTAAAAGAGCTTCACCTGTCAAAGGTTCGATCTTCTTTCTTTTAGTCATTAACTTAACTCTGATGAACTGTCTGTATGAGCTGACGGAAGACTTTAAGGTGTCGATCGTTAGATTTATAAAGAGCAATCCTAACGTACAACAACATAACCAACATATTATACGAATATTATCCTTTTTTACCTTATTTTTTAGAGGATTCAAATGTCTGATTGATCAAAAGTTCTATGTTGAATAGAGAGAGAAGGATCGATCTAAACCATTGCCAAACCAGCCAAACTTTTTTTGGCACGATGGACTCTACACGCTCCTTAAAAAACTTAGCCCAGTTGCCCTACTGAGGATTAACAAAGGCAAATAAACTGGTTAGATCTAATTACAGAAGTAAAGTGGATCAAATGTGCGATCGAGATGAAGTTAACAACCCGTGGACATTACAGTGTAAAAGCATTGCTGGATCTATGTTTGCAACCTGGATATGCCCCCCGATCAGTAAAGGCGATCGCCCAGCGCCAAGCCTTGCCATCCGCTTACCTAGAGAAGTTGCTGATTGAACTGCGACGGGCGGAATTGGTGGTTTCGGTGCGAGGTGCCCAGGGGGGATATCAGTTGGCGCGATCGCCTGCGGATATTTCGTTAGGGGAAATTTTGGAAGCTGTAGGAGAGACGGTCGATCCACTCCCCCACTACGCTCCTGATCAAACCCAAGCCGGAGATTGGGTGACGTTTACCCTGTGGAATCGACTGCATCAAAAGCTGAAGCAAGCCCTCTATGAAATTTCCCTCGAAGACCTCTACTATGACGCTCGTAGTTGGCAAGCAGCCCAGGGTGAGGCAGCTAGCTTTATTGTTTAGCCTGCTCGACTAGGTAATTTGAATTGACGAAATGCTTACGGTAAAGCATAATTGTAGATTGTGTTATTTATTTGCTCGGATCAGGTGTTAGCAAAATCCTGTTCACCTTGCTGGGTTTGAACTAGATACCTGTACGGCGAAGGAGAATCCATGCCCTACGCAATTATTGAGACAGGCGGCAAGCAATTGCGCGTCGAGCCCGGACGATTTTACGACATAGAACGTCTTGCGGTAAATGAGGAAGATGTTGTCACCATCGATCGCGTCCTGTTCATTGAAAATGATGGAGATGTGTCGATCGGTCAGCCCCTCGTAGCTGGAGCAACGGTGACAGGGCAGGTGCTCCGTCACCTTCGGGGTCGCAAGATCATCGTTTACAAAATGCGTCCCAAGAAGAAGACCCGCAAGAAGCAAGGACATCGCCAAGAATTGACTCGGTTGATGATCGAGTCCATCCAACTGAATGGCGTTGTTCTTGCTTCGAGTGAGGCGACGTCGGGTGAGTCTCCAGTCAAGACCGCAACTGCTAGCTCAGTCGCTGATACGGAAACCACGGTGGAGCCAGTCGAAGCAGCCGTGGAGACTTCTACACTAGAAGCGACCCCAGTTGAGGTAGTTGAGTAACTCATCCAAATCCACGCTAGAGTGGGGACGGTAGACTTCACACCAAGCAACTAATTGAGTTTAGAATAGACATTGATAGATAGGGGTTGTTATGGCTCACAAGAAGGGAACAGGTAGTACCCGCAACGGTCGGGATTCAAACGCCCAACGGTTGGGTGTCAAGCGCTATGGTGGTCAAGTCGTCAAGGCGGGAAATATCCTAATTCGCCAACGGGGGACAAAAATTCACCCTGGCTCCAACGTGGGGCGGGGCAGCGATGATACCTTGTTTGCCTTGGTAGATGGAGTAGTCACGTTTGAGCGCAAAGGGAAGAGTCGTAAGAAAGTGAGTGTTTACCCGCTGCTGGTAGACGTGGCATCCGCCTAAATCATGGATGAGTCCAACTGATTAATTACACAAAAAGCCGCCCATCTGGGTGGCTTTTTGCTGTTATGCCGTCTTATGGGATATGCCACAGTATGAATGTGAATCATGTTTGTTTCTATGTAGACAATGCCGCAACATGGCGAGATTGGTTCGTTCACACCATGAGTTTTGCGGCGATCGCCCAATACCAAACCCCAGATACGGCGATCGAAGTGGTACAAAATGGAGGAGTCATCTTTCTGTTGGCGTCGCCGCTTACCTCCCATAGTCCAGTTGCCCACTATCTGCAAGCCCACCCCCCTGGTGTGGCGGATGTAGCATTTCAAGTGCGATCCCTGACACAAGTGCTTGACCGGGCGATCGCTGCCGACTGCCCAGTTCTGCAAGCTGAGGCAGGGGATCTCGACTCCTCGTCTAAATGGGCGATCGTGACGGGTTGGGGCGATCTGCAACACACATTAATCGAGCAAATCGACCAGTCAGACAAGATTGTGCTTCCGATCGCAGGCTCTAGACCGTTATTGGTGGAAAGGTCACCTAAGGGAGCCGAGAGCCTTGCCTTCACCGCAATCGACCATGTGGTGCTAAACGTGGCAATTGGCGATCTCAGTCGAGCGGTGTCCTGGTATGAAACTACCTTTGGATTTCACCGACAACAGACCTTTGCGATCGCCACTGAACGATCGGCGCTGTCTAGTCAAGTGCTGATGCACGCTGATGGAACTGCCCAACTGCCCATCAACGAGCCTGCCTCTGCCAACTCCCAAATTCAAGAATTTTTAGATCTAAATCGAGGCGCTGGGGTACAGCATATTGCCCTCCATACCAACAGAATTGTGCAGATGATCGCCACTTTGAGACAGCAAGGATTGGCACTATTAACCGTTCCCCCCACCTACTATGAGCAGTTGCAACAGCGATCGGGGTTTGGACTAGCACCAGCCGAGTGGGACGCGATCGCCGCTCAACAAGTGTTGGTGGATTGGCAACCCGATGCTCCCCAAGCACTACTTTTACAAGCATTTACCCAGCCAATTTTTGCCCAACCTACCTTCTTTTTTGAGCTAATTGAGCGCCAGACCTACCAGACCAGTCGTTGTCTGCAACGGGCAGAAGGATTTGGCGAAGGGAACTTCCGTGCCTTGTTTGAAGCGGTTGAGCGTGAGCAAATGAAACGCAGTAAGCTGTCCTAACGCGCCACCTGTTCCATGTAGTCTCCCCACAGTTCAGCCGCTTGAGCGCTAGCTCCGTTGGTGGGGCTATTGTCATCATTGCCAAACCAAATCCCGGTCACGAGTTGTTGGCGGGGAATATAGCCGACGAACCACAGATCCACATTGTCGTTGTTGGTTCCAGTTTTGCCTGCCTCTCCCAACCCTAGATAGGCACCACGACCTGTGCCGTACTGCACTACTCCTTGCAGTAAATCGGTGGTGGTGTTGGCAACCGCTGGATCGAGGACTGCAACGTTGGCACGAGCGTCTTGAGCATAGTCATAGATCACTCGACAGGTTTGTCGGTCATTGCGATCGGTGCAATCACTGCTATCCAAGATCCGCCGAATCCCGTGGGGACGGTTTTTTTTTCCTTCGTTTGCCAGGGTTCCATAGGCTCCGGTAAGTTCAAGCAAGGTAACTTCGCTCTGCCCTAACACTAGCCCCGGCACCGGATTTAACTCGGATTGGATGCCCAGCCGTTGTGCCGCTTCAACGGTGCGATTTAGCCCCGCCTCTTGAGCTACTCGTAGGGCAATTACGTTCTCTGAATAGGCGATGCCATCATACATATCCATACTTCCGGCACCCCGACGACAGCCATCAAATACCTGCCCTCCCCACTCCAAACTGCTACAGGAGTAGGAAGTTCCTGGTGAAATGCCCTGCTCGATCGCCGCTGTATAGGCAAAGGCTTTAAAGGTTGACCCCGGTTGTCTCAAGGCTTGGGTGGCGCGGTTAAACTGGCTTTCCTGAAAATCAACTCCCCCCACCATAGCTAACACTTCACCCGTGCTGGAATCCAGTGTGACCAACGCTCCCTGGGAAAATCCAGAGGCAACTCCACTGGAGGCGATCGAGCGTTGCAGCGTCGCCTCAGCGCTCGATTGGAATTGGGGATTGAGGGTGCTTTCGACGATAAAATTTCCCTCCTGTGCCAGTTGCGTGCCCAAGAGTCCTTCTAATTCGTCAAATATGTGGCTATAGAAGTAGGGAGCGATCGTTCCTCGCAATTCTTCGATCGCGGCTGGATTGATCTCAATCCGCGATCGACGTGCCTGTTGAGCCTCTTCCTGGGACACCATGCCCTGGGTCAGCATGCGGTTGATCACCCGGTTGCGATATTCTACCGCCGTATCGTAATCCTGGATCGGATTAATCCGATTGGGAGCAGGCAAAATTCCCACCAGTGTCGCGGCTTCTGATAGGGTTAACTCCCGTGCTGATTTGCCAAAGTAAAATTGCGCCGCATCCTCGAATCCATAGGCATCTATCCCTAAATAGACGCGATTGAGGTAGGTCAGCAGTAAAAAATCTTTGCTACGAAAGGTTTCCAGCTTTAAGGCAACGATCGCCTCTCGAATTTTGCGCCCTGCGGAATCTTCAGTTCCTACATAATCCCGATAGATGCTCCGGGCAAGCTGTTGGGTTAGGGTGCTGCCTCCCTCCCGAATCTCTCCCCCGATCACGTTGGTCACTAGCGCGCGCAGGGTGCCGATCGGATCGACTCCCATGTGCCAGTAAAACCGTGAATCCTCCGACGCAATCACTGCTTTAGGCAAGTAAGGGGAAAAGTTGGACAGACTGTTAAACTCAGCGTGGGTTTCGGTACGGGGAGTACGCAACGGAGTCTCATTGTCCCGTGCATAGATGACCACGGGTCCTTGGACAGACACAGGCAGAGGACGGACAGAAAACCGCTGCCACTGAAGCCCGATGCCCATCGCCACTAAGGCAGACAATCCTGTCATTCCGTAGAACCCGTAGCGAACAGCTTTGCCATACCACGGTGGTGGATCAACGTATTGCAGTCGCACAGCGGAGGCGAGATCCGGGGGTCCGAGGGTCAAACTGTCGCCATTTCGCAACGAAATTCGTCGCAGCCTGCGTTTGCCTCGATAGACACCGTTAGTAGAGTTTTCATCTTTAATCAGAAAGTGTCTACCATTTTGACCTCCCTCCCGTGAAATGGAGAGGTGGACTTGGCTAACTACCGGATTGCGCACCACAATATCGCACGATTTAGAACTTCGCCCCAAGATGTAGCGATCGCCCAACAATGGATAGACATCCGCCTTCTGGGCTTCGTCATCCTGCACCCGCAGTTCGGGCACTCTGGCATTGGGTCGGAGCTTTAATTTGGAGAAGTTAACCTTAGCTTGCATTGATTGAACGACTTGAGTAATCGTTCCAAGCAAGGTTTTTGGAGGAGTGGGAGGCTTCGGGGGAGGTTGAGGAGTCATGCCTAGCTTAGACAGGTCACACCAAGTGGATCAACACGCGAAGGCGACAAATTCCAGAATACAGCTATGCGTCATCCACTATTTTACTCATGCATTGAGGTTCGGACAGGGGAAGTTCAAACTTATTGCTCCTGTTGATTCACCGCTAGGAGCGGGAACTATGGCTTTACTAGACCACTGATGCAATCGGGGCTCTAAACCTTTTTTACCAATCGTTCCATGTGTTTAAGCGAAAGATGGGGTTGTGATGATAGACCCTGAAACCAGGTTATTTTGTCCTCTAGATCCATCGCTGGAAGGCGATCGAGAACAAACGCGCCTCAATATTCTCTCTAAGCTGGGGGCACTCGATGCAAATGGAGTGCTAGTTTTTGACGAAGCCGTCCAAACAGCCGCCCATTTTTTAGACATTCCCATCTGCATTTTGGGGTTTTCGATCGCGATCGTCATTGGTTTAAGTCATCAGTCGGGCTATCACGCATCGGCTTGATGAACGAATTGGTCACAACCCGCCAACTCCCCCGACAGGAATCGTTTTGCACTCAAGTGTTGGAAAGTCAGCAAGCATTTATGTTGGACGATGTGTTGTCCCATCCTGACTTTGCCAATCGCTTGTTAGCCCAGCGCTATGGGATTCAAGCCTATCTGGGAGTTCCCCTGATCTCGTCCGAAGGGTGCTGTTTAGGCACATTAGCCGTAATGGATACCAACCCGCACAAGTTTGCCGCCAAGGATATTAATTTCCTAGAACTTGTAGCCCGTTGGTGTATGAGCGAGTTTGAACGAAATTTTCTACTCCATCAACTAGATGAGCATTTATCTGGTTTAGCATCACTGAGTAGCGATCGCAGTGCATCAACCGTTAGCCTGACAACGCTTCAGTCAACCAAAACAGCGCTGATTGCCCAGATGACTCAAGAGCTGTGTACTCCCCTGACCTCGATTTTAGGCATGGCGAGTATCTTGACACGGGAGATCTACGGTCCCTTAACCAAAAAACAAAGGGAATATACCAACATTGTCCATACTAGTAGCCAGCATTTATTGGCATTGGTGAATGAAGTGTTGGAACTAGGCGCGTTAGACGATCGCAGCGATCGGCTGAATTTGACATTGACTGATATTGAAATGTTGTGTCAGCAAATCTTGGTAGCCCTCGATCGCGTTGCGCAACGGCGAGAGCAGCAAATACAGTTGACCGTGGAACCCGGTTCGCGGCTTTGGTTGCTGGACAAGGACAAAGTCCGGCAAATTCTTTATCACTTGTTGTTTAATGTCATTCACTCGTCTAGTGCAAACAGTACGATTCGGCTACATGTCTCACGACGCCAAAACCGATTAAATCTCTCTCTTTGGACTTCCCATCTCTGGTTGGGAGAGGGATTGCCCCAGGCAGAGATCTATGCTCATCGGATGCTGATCGAGTCTGCCCCATCCTTTGATCTAGCCTCCCCTCCGATCGAATTGGGTCGGCGAGAATGGGACACAGATATCACCCGCCCAAGGGCTGAAGCAGTGGTTTTGACTGAAACTTCGACAGATGCAGATTGTCTTAAATCAAGCAGCTCACGTCAGAATTTGGGCTTGCTGCTCAGTCATCGTTTGGCAGAACTACATAACGCCAGCCTCAGTATTCAAGGATCATCAGAAGTTGGCTATCGCTATGTGCTGAGTCTGCCTTACCTGACTGAAGCCTGTAGTAATCAACCCAGCAGTGATGCTTAGCCTTGTTCAGAGCGAAAGGCTTTGGGCGTCATTCCCACAAAGTGCCGAAACCATTTGCCCAAATGGCTGTGACTACTAAAACCACACCGTAATGCGATTTCCATGATCGATTGGTCGGTCATCTTAAGCAACTGTTTGGCTCGCTCTACCCGTTGTTGTAGAAGATATTGATAGGGCGGTACTCCCACAGATTGCTTAAACAGTCGGCTGAAGTGAAACTGGCTCAATCCCAATAACTCAGCTAGATCAGCAAGTTGAATCTCGTCGGCTAGGCGATCGTGAATATAATCGGTGACTTGCAGTAGTTGAAACTGACTCAAGCCGCCAAGGTACGGCGTGATGCAGGGTTGGGTGGCGGAGTGCCGGAGTAGGCTGACTGCCAGTACGGTTGTTAGGGATTCGACGTAGAGTTGCCCTGCCATTCCACCGTTTTGGATCTCGCTCAACAACATTAGGCTGATTTGTTCAATTTCAGGATTTCTAGCGCGAAATTCAGGTAATACTTCTACTTGACCGGCGCTACCATTGATCGTGGTTTGAGCAACTTGGTCTACAAAACTAGATGCAAGTTGAATGCGTAAGTAGTGGTCTTGCTGCTCCCATTGACTAAAGAAAAAAACTCCGATGGGCGCAATCGATAAATCACCCTTACTCGATAGGCTGGTGTGACGGCGATCGCCAATCACCTGCAACAGACGAGAGGGGCGACGGTTCAACGATAGGCAAAGGGTATGTTCAGTTGAACTTTGGTAGTTTTCCTGCCCTGGCAGCTGGAAAATTCTTCCACTAAAATATTTTCCCAACCATAGGAACTGCTAGAGAGCACAGGAGGTTGGAGTTGATTCTCTAGGGTTTGAGTCGTCTCTGGGTGGGAAATTAAAGAGGATGGCATTGGTAAAACCATTCACAAGGATTGATTCCAAAGATCTTACGTTACACAAAGCCTGATTTGGAAAAAGCCTGATTTGAAAAGAATACCTACCGCAAGATGCTGCTAGTAATTGCGCAAGGTTTGAGTAGCCCCAATCTTAAGGAATTCCTTAAATTGTAACCATCAGTTCGAGTTGTCATGAAGAGGCAGGGTGATGGTGACTAAACCAGTTAGGCGATCGGCGATCGCTCTAGAAAGCAGTGAATTTCTCAAACTGGCGGTTCCGCTTGCCAGTGCTCAAGTTGCCCAAACCGCCGTTGGTTTAGTAGACAGCATCATGATGGGACGGTTGGGGGTTGAAAGTTTGGCGGCAGGTGGATTAGCCGCGACCGCTTTTCAGCTTTTGCTCAATATTGCCAGTGGCGTGGTGATGGCGGTGAGTCCTTTAGTCGCAGAGGCGCAGGGAGCTGGGCGCAGAGAGCAGATTGAACCGATCGCCCGTCAGGGACTTTGGTTATCGTTGCTGCTCGGTATTCCCTTGATGGGTGTGATTTGGCATTTGGATACGGGCTTATTGATGGTGCGACAGCCGGAAGCGATCGCGTCTCTGGCATCTGACTATTTCCATTTCATTGCCTGGGGAGTTGTGCCTGCGTTGGGGTTTGCGATGCTCAGGGGCTATGTATCGGCGCTGTCCCAAGCCCATATGGTGATCATGATTGTTGCCATCGGTACGTTATTCAATGTGGGCGGCAATTATGTTTTGGGGTTCGGCAAATTTGGCTTTCCCCGGATGGAGTTGGCAGGAATTGGCTTAGCGAGTGGGTTGAGTTTTTGGTTGATGTTTCTGCTGTTTCTCATCTATGTTTTGCAGCATCCCCAGTTAAGGGAGCATCAGTTTTTACGGGATTTTTACCGAATTAAATTTCAACTGATTGGACGATTAATGGCGATCGGTGGAGCGATCGCTGTGACGATCGCATTGGAACATGGCTTGTTTGCGGTGATCACATTTCTCATGGGCATCTTGGGCACTGAAATTTTGGCAGCCCACCAAACGGTTTCCCAAACAGCCTATCTAATTTTCATGGTGCCATTGGGGATGTCCTATGCCGTCACCGCCCGTGTAGGTCACTGGTTTGGACGACATGACTTACGGGCTGCTAAACAAGCTGGATATGTGGGAATTGTTGTTGCAGCCGGATTCATGGTTCTGATGACGATCGGGCTAATTGTCTATCGCCAATCCGTAGTTGGGATCTATTTGGACGTTCAAAACCCAACCAATGCGCCTGTTCTGGCGTTAGCAATCCCTATGCTGATAGTGGCAGCGGTTGCCCAACTGCTGGATGGGGTGCAACGAGTAGCGATGGGAGCGTTGTATGGGCTACAAGATACTCGAATTCCGATGATGCTGAGTGGGGTTGCCTTTTGGGGAGTGGGGTTGACTGCTGGTTATAGCTTAGGGTTTTGGCTGGGGCTAGAAGGAGTTGGGTTGTGGATGGGGCAATCTCTCGGAGTAGCGGTTGCGGGAGTGATTTTTGTCTGGCGTTTTCATCGACTGACTACTTGTAGAGATTAGCTCACTGCTGGATAAATTTAGGGGCAAAGACTAGAAAGCGGGGGAGGCGCGATCGCGCCTCCCCCGCTATTTGGCTATGTCAGCGATCAATTAGCGCTTTGTTCAGCCTGATTTTGACGGAGTAGTTTGAATGCTCCGGCGATCGCCATCAAGCCCAACAATGCCGTGGGTTCAGGAATTGGTTCCGGTTCCTCCTCAATCCGGATACTGCCAGGGATCTCATAACTCCCCTGCTGAGTTTGGAACTTCATGGCAAAGGAGTCGAGCTTGACGGAGGGGGTAGAACCAAAGTTTCCGGCAAGGTTCAACGTAAAGGTGTCAGAGTTACCGCCGGATTGCAACCCTTGCTTAATCCTGCCGCCCGAACAGTTGTTGGCAGCAAAGATACAAACATCGATGTTTTGAAGCCACCGGGAAACTGTTGCTGTCCACCTTGCCCAGCACTAACGTCTTTAAAGGTTGTCCCAGCAGAGGCATAGGAGGCAACGGCATTGGACTCAACCCCTAGCCCGGTTGCCAAAATTGCCGCTTGAAACGAGGCAGCGGTGGTATTGGTGAGCAAAACAGATAGACTCAGGAGGTTGGAAGTCAAGCTGTTGACTTTGAACACTCCACTAGCAGAGAGATCCTCGGAAATACCCACCGCGTTTCTAGGGAGTAACCAATCGACGGAGAAGGATTGGTTAACATCGGCTGTTGTGATGTTAACGGTAGGAATGCTGCGGTAGGTGCCTGGATTGCCAACTGGACTGGCTAACTCAGTAGAGCCAAAGGTGAAGGCTTGGGCGACGGGAGCAATCGGTGAAAGCAACAGACCACTAGCTCCAATCAGCGGAACTAGAGTTGAAAGTAGGCGTTTCATAAATGTGGGTTTGTCCTTGATTCAAATAAAGACCATTTCAAGGATTCCCGGTGTTTTTTAGCACATTGCGAATTGATAACAAACTTGAGACAAGCTTTATATTGCACTGAAAAC
This sequence comes from Leptolyngbyaceae cyanobacterium SL_7_1, assembly GCA_012032525.1. Taxonomy (GTDB): domain Bacteria; phylum Cyanobacteriota; class Cyanobacteriia; order Elainellales; family Elainellaceae; genus JAAUSV01. The sequence goes on along the minus strand of JAAUSV010000002.1, from coordinate 20,002 downwards.
TATGAAATCTTCTCAGCAAGCCAGAATCGCTTTTTGATTAATTATACAGCTCTCGTAATTAACCGTGTTTACACGCAGACACTTATGCCAAGGCTTGTGCGATCGGAGCATACAACGATGGAACGTGTAGTGGAAACTGGTAGCGTGTCGCCCAATCAATTAGATCTGTAAAAGCGCGATCGCGATATTTACCATATCGTTCCTGCTTATTACGGATGCGATCGGGCAGAGTTGGCAAAATCCCAAAATTGGGCGGCATCGGTTGAAAATGCTTCGGAGATGCGGAGCTGATGAATTCAAACAGTGCTCCCATCATCGTTGTGGGTGGTAAGACTAGGGTTTCCCGTCCCAAAGCAACCCGTGCAGCGTTTGTCCCTGCCAACCAACCCCCCGCCGTAGCCGCCGTGTAGCCTTCAGTGCCAACCAGTTGACCAGCGGCTAACACTGTGGCGCGGGATTTGAATTGCAACGTGGGAGCCAGTAGCTGGGGAGCATTAATAAAAGTGTTGCGGTGCATCACACCCATGCGGACAAACTCGGCATTCTCCAAGCCTGGAATCAGTTGGAAGACTCGCTTTTGCTCGCCCCAGCGCAGATTGGTTTGAAAGCCCACCATATTCCAGAGTTGTCCGGCTTTGTCCTCTTGGCGTAACTGCACAACTGCATAGGGGCGATTAGCTCGGTTCTCTGGATCACGAAAATCGCCTTTACGAGCATCAAACAAGCCAACAGGTTTCAGCGGTCCGTAGCGCATCGTGTCTTCGCCGCGCCGTGCCATTTCTTCGATTGGCAGGCATCCCTCAAAAAAAGCAGCCGTTTCCCGTTCAAAATCCTTCAGTTCTGCCTGTTCCGCCGCACAAAGTTCCTGCCAAAACCGAAGATACTGCTCCCGGTTCATCGGGCAGTTGAGATAGGCAGCTTCTCCGCGATCGTAGCGGGATGCCATAAACGCAATGGAGCGATCGATCGACTCCCCAGTCACGATCGGACTGGCAGCGTCAAAAAAGCTCATGTAATCCAGCCCAGTAAACCGCTGCAAATCCTCCGTTAGGGCAGGACTGGTCAACGGTCCCGTGGTTAGGACAACGATTCCCTCCGTCGGTAGTTGGGTGATTTCGTTCCGCCGCAGTTCAATCAACGGATGATTGGCAAGTGTCTGGGTTAGATCGCGGCTAAATTCGGCGCGATCGACCGCCAATGCTCCACCAGCGGGAACCGCATGTTCATCTGCCTTGGCAATGACTAGAGAACCCAACTGGCGTAATTCTTCGTGCAACAACCCAGAGGCGCGATCGGTGGCTTGAGCACCAAAGGAGTTGCTACACACCAGTTCTGCTACGTGTTCGGTGTGGTGAGCCGGACTGAGGCGCAGGGGACGCATTTCGTGCAACACCACGGGGATGCCTGCCTGGGCAATCTGCCAGGCGGCTTCGGTGCCTGCCAATCCACCACCGATGACTTGAATGGGTTGCGCGATCGTCATTTGTTCAGGGTCTCACATTGGGGATGATTCGTTTCTAGGCTATCTGATTGTGGTGGAGTTGTGGGAGATGAGGCGATTAGCAATTAGCGGTTGGCGATCGAAATCGGAATGGCGATCGGTTGCCTAAATGCGATCGTTATTGCCCCGTTTTCAGATCGACGCTGCGCCAGAGATACCAGGAGGCAATGCTGCGGTAAGGTCGCCAGGGTTGTCCGATGCGTTCCACCGTTGCTTTATTTGGTAAAGCATCTAAGTTGTAGAGTCGTTGGATGCCCGATCGCACGCCCAAATCATCTACGGGCAAAACATCCCAGCGATGCATCCGAAAAATCAGAATCATTTGCGCTGTCCATCGTCCTACCCCTTTGATGGTAGTCAGGGTTTTGATGATGGCTTCATCGTCCATCGGTTCAAGCTGCTCTAGACTGGGCAATCCATCTGATACTTTTTGCGCCAGGTCTTTTAAGTAGAGAATTTTAGAGCGAGAAATCCCGACTCCGCGCAAATCCTCGTCCGAGGTGTTTAGCAGGTCAGTGGGGGAGGGGCGATCGCCATAGAGTTGCAAAAACCGTCGATGGATCGCAGCCGCCGCTTTACCGGAGAGCTGTTGATACAAAATCGATTCCGTCAGAGCAAAGAACAGATCGTCTGTGCCCTGGCTCTGATCAAGCTGACATTCCCCTACCCGATCGATCACTTCCGCCAAGATTGGGTCAGATGCTTTCAGAGCTTGTAGGGCGATGGAATAATCTGGCACGGTGGAATTCATACGATTGGGTGAGGCAATAGCGGCTTGGGGATCAGTCTTTTGAAGGAGGAAGCACTGAACAATTCCTCAGTAGGCTATGAAAACTTCTTTGTCATTTCTTTATAAAGTCCAGGGTGCAATCTAAATCAAACAGCTCTGGGAGAAAGTGGTTTGTCCCGGAGAGTGGCGTTGAATTGGTGTAGCTCTGCTTGGGTCGAAACTATGAATACTAAAATGCAAACCCGTTTGATTCAATTTCTACAGAATGATTTAGCCATTCCGGCGGACTCAGTGGCGATGGCACTACGCCACCATGAACCCGCTGCCCCCACCCTACTACCCATGGTGATGTGGCAGTATGGGTTGATCACATTAGAACAGCTCGATCAAGTATTTGATTGGATGGAAACTGTTTAAGCAGACTGCTTGGGGCGATCGCCGTGCCCTGCGGTGGTTGGCAATCCCACTAGTTAGTGTAGGGTGTTACAAATCTTGAAATAGTACATTCCAGGTTGCCGGACCGACAACGCCATCGGCACTGAGGTTGTGAGTTTGTTGAAACTCGATGACAGCGGCTTGGGTTTCAGCCCCAAAGATACCGTCCACCGCTCCATCCAAAAATCCTACTGCTTGCAAGCGCTTTTGTAAGGATTCGATCGCTGGTCCGCGCATTCCCAACCGCAGGATAGGTAACTCTACGTAATTGGTTTCTGGGGTCGGGGCGGACGGGCGGGCGGGGCGAGCCGGGGGCAGGTTGGCGAGATGCTGGAGTGGTTGAGGGACGATTGGCAGGCGTAGAAGTCGGTGATTGGCTAGGTGTGGGAGAACCGGGGGTTGTCGAGGCTAGGGCTGGGTTTTCGGCTGGGGTTGTTGGGTTGGGCAGGAGCGATCGCCACGTCATGGGTCCTACAACGCCATCGACCTGCAAGCCCGCCGCTTCTTGAAAGGCAACCACAGCAGATGCGGTTGCCTCTTCATAGAGTCCATCCACCGCTCCTGTGTAGTAGCCCAATAACTTCAAGATGCCTTGAACCTCGGTAACAGCGTTTCCCGAACTACCAATTTGCAGAACGGGGCGCGATCGAGTTTGAGCTGCTCCAGTCGATTGGCTGGGCTGATTTGACTCACTCGCAGGCACTTGGGCAACCCCAACCGGATGTACCAGTGCCACGGTGGCACTACCAAGTAAACTTAAAATCAAGCGAGTCATCCAATGCTTTTGGTGCCTTTGGGTGGACGCAGCGATCGAGGGATGGGTCATAGTCTCCGGGTCTCGCAAATGCAGGAAGGTGTTTCGATCGTCAAGATTTAATCCTAGATTGGTTTGGGGAACCTGGCTTTACCTGAAAGGTTAAGGTTTTTTACCGGGAATCATGGCATCCAACGGGCTTGCCCTATTGATTTTGAGTGGCTGAATTTTGAGTAGTGGGTGTGGGAAGGGCGATCGGTTCTGGGCTGGCAGTAATGCGGATGACGTAGGGGTGGTAGCTATTTGTTTCCAGCGAACCAACCCAGATCTGGTAGGTGCCTGAAAACCACTGCCCTGCAATACCGGGATTGGCGCCCTCGTAGGTGTCATTACACCAACTGCCGCCCGGTCCTCGCACCAACATCATCGTGTTTTCCGGGCTTTGAACTTGCAATCGTAAATAATCAAAATACTCGGTCAGCGTCATGATGTGGTCGGGTTGCGCGTCCACAAAGCCAGCGCAAGCTCCCGTAGCCGTGTCTGCCCGTCCGGAGACATCGCTTGCCAATTGCTCCCCTCCACTGATGCCGTGGACTGTAACCGGATCGGGTGAGAAGTTGGGACTGAGGGTAACATTCTCAAAAATAGTACGGGGAGCAGAGATGACTTGGGCATGGCTGGCGGAGGCACTGATTACCAGACTGCTGAGAGCGATCGCCACTCGAAGGATGGGACGGCAGGAAAAACCTTGGGGCATGGAACAACAACTAATAGATAACAACAATAACAATGGATGGAGACAAGCATCGGGACGATGGAATGGTTAAACAGTTCCACGGGAGGTCGATGGGCAGCAACCCTTGGGAGCTGAATGAAACCTAGCTCTGCGGTTGAGCGGGCAAGGACAACACATCCGCTTCATTGCTTTCGCGGGCAACCCGAATCAGGAGGGCGGCTGTAAACAAGCTGGCAATCATCGAACTGCCGCCGTAGCTAAACAAGGGCAGAGGTAGACCTGTTGTGGGTAGTGCCCCCGTTGCGACGCCAATGTTTAATAGCGATTGTCCCACTAAGAGGGTGGTTGTGCCGATCGCCACGAGTTGGTGCACCGGATTGCGGGCTTTGAGTGCTACTCGCAATCCCAACGTGGCGTAAGCCGCTAATAGCAGTAACAGGAAGGAACTACCGACAAAGCCAAATTCTTCGGCAAATACGGCAAAGATGAAATCGGTGAATTGGATAGGCAAGTAGAACAACTTTTGTTGAGACATGCCAAACCCAGTTCCCCAAAACCCACCAGACCCGATCGCTAGAAGGCTCTGAATCAACTGGTAGCCATTTTGCATCGGATCGAGCCAGGGATTGAGGTAGGAAATCACCCGCTCGCGTTGATATTCCCGCAGGCTAATGCTGAGCACAGCGGCGGCGAACCCCACCAGTGCGGTACTCGCCACATAGAGATAGGGCAGCCCAGAGGCTAGCCCAATCAGCCATAGCACCATGCCACACAGTGCCGCAGTGCTCAAGTTGGGTTGGAGCAAAATGCCTCCGATCAGCAGGGTAAAAATACCCAGCCAAGTCAATCGACTCACGATCGACAAGCGTTGCCAGTATCCAAACACTTGAGCGCTTTGGAGCACCAAAAACGGCTTAATTAACTCAGAGGGTTGGAGCAGTGGCAGGGGTCCGAGTGCCAACCATCGGGTTGCTCCATTCACCGTGGTCCCCATCCCTGGCACTAGGGTGAGCAATGTTAGCCCCAATAGCCCTACCATCATCCAGTGGGCGGTTCCCAAAACGTATTTGATCGGCAGATGGGTCAGCAAGCTCAGACCAGCCAACCCCACCATCACCCAGATCAACTGACGCTCAAAATAATACAAGCCGTTGCCAAAATCCGCATCTGCTACGGGATAGGAGGCGGAAAAGAGGACCGCCAGCCCCACCAGCAGCCAGACAAATGTCAGCCAGCGCAGCAAGCGGGCTTCGATCGCCCAGTCCTGCACCGATGGATCAAAAATTGGAAATAAGTGTGCCAGTTTCACCGGGTTCTCAAAAATAATCAGTGGAGGTCGTTGGGACAAATCTAGCCTACAACAGTAGCGCAAATTGATTTCGATCGGGAGCGCCAAAACTTCTTACACTCGATTCCCAGAGATGGGATGATAGGTTAAGCGTAAGATAACGTGTTGCAAGAGAAAGGTTATGGCTGAAATTCAATTTTCTAAAGGTATTACAGAGGAAGTCGTGCCCGATGTCCGCCTCACTCGTTCGCGAGACGGCAGCAATGGAACCGCGACATTCTATTTTGAAAAACCCACTGCTCTCAGTGAGAACGGGGTTGATATCACAGGCATGTATATGATTGACGAAGAAGGGGAGTTGGTGACTCGCGAAGTCAATGCCAAATTTGTCAATGGGCAGCCTGAAGCGATCGAAGCCGTCTACGTGATGAAAAGTGAAGGAGCCTGGGATCGATTCATCCGGTTTATGGAGCGCTACGCCGAAGATCATGGGTTGGGCTTTAACAAATCATAGATGCAACCTCCCCATCCCGATCGCCATCCCCTGTCGATTGCCGTTGCAGTGGTGACGGTGAGCGATACGCGATCGCCTGAGACCGACCAAAGCGGGCAATTGTTACAGGAGACCTTGACAGCCGCAGGGCATCGCATTGGATTTTACGCCATTGTTCGCGATGAACCCCCTCAGATCGAAGCGCATCTGCAAGCGCTGGGGAACCAGCCCGATGTGGATGTAATAATTTTCAATGGAGGCACTGGCATTGCTCCCAGGGACACAACCTATGACGCCATTGAGCGCTTGCTAGAAAAACAACTTCCCGGTTTTGGTGAGGTGTTTCGCTGGTTAAGCTACCAGGAAATCGGTTCACGGGCGATCGCCTCTAGAGCCACAGCGGGGGTTTACCAGAGTAAACTGGTGATTTCCTTACCCGGCTCACAAAACGCTGTAAGGTTGGCTCTCGATAAACTCATTCTGCCGGAGTTGAGTCACCTCGTAACCCAACTCAAGGGTTAGAAAAAGCGGTTAGCCCACGGGCTAACCGCTATTGCCAATCGCTGATGGCTGATCGCTGTTCACGAATCGCCGCCTTACCGAAAGAGCGTGTTCAAGCTGCGATGTCCCCGATCGACCTCAGAGGGCTGAGCGGCACGAGTCTCGTTTTGATTGGCTAACACTGTTTCCTGTAACACCTCAATGGCTCCCGTGTACTGGGGATCGGCGATCGTGCCCACTAGGCTGGGATTGAGGGCAAGCTCTTCCTGTTGGGCTTGTGTCAGGTCGATGCGGACGTGGGGTGTTAAACCCAAATGACTGATATCAGTGCCGTTGGGGGTGTAGTAGTGGGCGATCGTCACTGCGATCCCCGACCCATCAGACAAGGAGTGAACGGACTGCACAAGGGCTTTGCCAAAGGTCTGGCTGCCGACGACAGTGGCGCGGTGGTTATCCATCAACGCACCCGTCAAGATCTCACTGGAGCTAGCCGAGTTGCCGTCTACCAAAACCGCGAGGGGTAGGTTCGTCAAGGCAGTCTGGTTTGCCCGAATCTCTTCGCTGGCTCCAATCCGATCGACCGTGCGCACAATCGATCCGTTTTCGATCCACATGCGCGAGATATCAATGCTGGCATAGAGTAGCCCGCCGGGGTTGCCCCGCAGATCGAGGACAAATGCCTCTGCTCCTTGATCCTCTAATTGCTCGATCGCGTGTTGCATTTGCTCTGCGGCGTGGCTGCTAAATTCACCCAAGCGAATGTAGCCAATATCTGTGCCATTTTCTTGCCGGAGGGCGTGGCGTACTGTGGGAAGTTCAATTCGAGCACGGGTTAACGGTAAATTGAGAATTTCTTCCCCGTTGCGATCGATCCGCAGTGTCACCCGTGTTCCCACTTCACCCCGGATCAGGGTAGATGCTGCTTCTACAGTCATGCCCTCGGTCGATTGACCATCAATTTCCAAGATATAGTCCCCGGATCGAATCCCCGCGGCAGCGGCGGGGGAATTGGGAATTGGCTCTACTACCACCAGTTTCCCAGTCTCCTGCTCAAGTTGAAGTCGTAGACCGATCCCCGACAATTCCCCGGAGGTCTGTCGAGTCAACTGTTCATACTGTTCGGGGTCCATGAACCGAGTGTAGGGATCGTTTAATTGCTCCAATGCCGCCCGCAGCGCATTGTATGCCTCTTCGCGAGAACCGTAGGTGCGATCCAATAAATCGTGGCGAACTGCTTCCCAGTCAATTTGATTGAAAGCAAGATCGACATACTCCCGATTGACGATCTGCCATGCCTCATCCAGCAAAAGCTTTGGACTGTCTTGTAATGATGCATTGGCGGTGGAACTAAGACTGGGATTGAGAGAAGACAAACCAGTCGTGAGCAGCAGCGAACCAGCAAAAAGAGCGCAATACGAAAGGCGAGTGACGTAGGGTTGCTTCATTGGGCGTTGCTCGATCGAAGTGATGGTGGTTAAGGATGGTTGGAACTTCTAGCCAAAGATATAGCTGGATAGCCAGCCTTGAAATTGGCAGTGAACAGAGGAGGTCAATAAAATGAATTACTGAGGATACAGTCAGAAATCAGGGTTTAACAAAAGCAGCATTGGAGATACCTCCCCAACCCTCTCTAAAAGCCATTTCATAAATGGAACTTAGTGAGTAACCCAAGCGACTAAGTGATTAGTCCAGGTTAGTCCAGGTAAAACTGTCATGCCCCTGAAGTGAATTGTTTCTAAAGATACCCAGATAGTTGAGTCGTTCTGTGGCAACAATATGCCAGTTGTATGCCAGTTTCTCTAGCGTTTGGTAGCGTCTGCAAAGGAACACACGTTGAGCGACACGGAACAGGTAGATGCACTATACAATCCACTGATCCAATCTTTCTTGATACTGTAACCCGACTTTTCTGACTCTGGTTTAGTCTTTGTAAAGACTGTGAATAAACTTTACGAAGCTTAGTCATGCACCTTGTTAAAAAAGTTCTGCGGGTTTGGGGAGCGGCTCCGTAAAATTGCCTCGAACCAGCCTAGGAGTGTTCTAACCCATGGCACCCAGCCAAACCCTGTAACTTTCAGCACCCGCAGGGGTAACGATAAAGTTTTGATGAAGTCTTGACAGCAACCCAGGCATCCCCTTTGAGGACGTTTGGCAAATTGTGAGAGAAACCCGTAATTTTGATGAATTCAACCACTTTACCTCTCTAGTAACAAACGCTTAGGGCAAGGGTGTGTCAAAATGTAAGCGGTTTTGCCAATTCAAGCAATTTGAAGTAGGCGGGAGTCATGGAATTTATTTATCAATATGCCTGGCTAATTCCAGTGTTGCCGCTCCTAGGGGCGATGCTGCTTGGTCTAGGTCTGATTTCTTACGGTAAAGCAACAACCCAGTTCCGCAGTTTAAGTGCAACCTTTATTGTCTCCTTGATTGGGGCGGCGATGGTTTTCTCGTTTGCACTGCTGTGGAGTCAACTTCAAGGTCATCCGACCTACACCCGTATGATCGAATGGGCGTCGGCGGGCGATTTCCATTTAAATATGGGATACACCATTGACCACCTAACCGCTGTGATGTTGGTAATTGTCACAACGGTGGCGTTTTTGGTGATGGTGTATACCGATGGCTACATGGCACACGATCCGGGCTATGTCCGGTTTTATGCCTACTTGAGCTTATTTAGTTCCTCAATGTTGGGGTTGGTGATTAGCCCTAACTTGGTGCAGATCTATATCTTTTGGGAACTGGTTGGCATGTGTTCCTACCTGCTGATCGGGTTTTGGTACGATCGCAAGGCGGCTGCCGATGCCTGCCAAAAAGCATTTGTCACCAATCGAGTTGGTGACTTTGGTTTGCTCTTGGGGATTTTGGCTCTGTATTGGGCAACAGGTAGCTTTGAATTTGAGGTGATTGGCGATCGCCTGCAATCGTTAATCGAATCCGGAGCGCTCAGCAGCGGACTAGCCGCCTTCTTTGCGATTCTGGTGTTTCTTGGTCCCGTTGCCAAGTCAGCCCAGTTTCCGCTGCATGTGTGGTTGCCGGATGCAATGGAAGGTCCAACCCCAATCTCCGCCTTGATCCACGCCGCTACTATGGTGGCAGCGGGCGTTTTTCTGATTGCCCGGATGTTCCCAGTGTTTGAGCATGTGCCTTCTGCAATGTCAGTGATTGCTTGGACAGGCGCGTTTACGGCTTTTCTGGGGGCGTCGATCGCTATTACCCAAAACGACATCAAAAAAGGGCTTGCCTACTCCACCATGTCCCAATTGGGCTACATGGTGATGGCAATGGGAGCAGGTGCCTATGGGGCAGGACTATTTCACCTGATGACCCACGCCTACTTCAAAGCTATGCTATTCCTGGGTTCTGGTTCGGTGATCCACGGCATGGAAGCAGTGGTGGGGCACGACCCAGTACTGGCGCAGGACATGCGCTTGATGGGCGGCTTGCGGAAATATATGCCCGTTACGGCAGTCACGTTTTTGATTGGAACGCTGGCAATTTCTGGAATTCCTCCGTTTGCAGGGTTCTGGTCAAAGGATGAGATTTTGGGAGCCAGCTTTGCTGCCAATCCTGCCCTTTGGTTAGTGGGCTTCCTCACGGCTGGGATCACGGCATTTTATATGTTCCGCATGTACTTCTCTACGTTTGAGGGGGCATTTCGAGGTGGGAATGCTGCGATCAAGCAGCAGCTCAAAACCGAGCAACTACAGCGAATGGGCTTAGCCTTTGGTCCAGGCGCAATGAATCCCCAGGAACTGATGGCGGAAGCCCCGGATGAGCTACACGGCTCCGACGACCATGGCGATCACCATCACAGCGAGTTTCCCCACGAATCGCCTGCAACGATGACCTTGCCGCTGATTGCGTTGGCAATTCCTTCGATTTTGATCGGATTGGTGGGAACACCATTTGCTAACTATTTTGAGGCATTTGTTCATCCTCCCGGAGAAGTGGTGGAAGCGTTACCTCCCCTAGAGATCCCAGCGGATTTTGAGTGGGGTGAATTCCTGATCATGGGCGGTAGCTCGGTGGGGATTGGCTTAATTGGGATTACGCTGGCGGTGATGATGTATCTGACCCATCGCATTGACCCGGCGGCGATCGCCAAACAAATCCAACCCCTCTACCAATTGTCTTTGAACAAGTGGTACATCGATGACATCTACGATCGTGTCTTTATCCGTGGAAGCCGTCGCTTGGCTCGGCAGGTGATGGAGGTTGATCTGCGGATCGTCGATGGGGTGGTCAACCTGGCAGGGTTCATCACACTGGTTACGGGCGAAGGACTAAAATATTTGGAAAATGGACGAGCACAGTTTTACGCCCTGATAGTATTTGGTGCAGTGTTGAGTTTGGTTCTGCTATCTGGCATTACCTGATCGGTGTAATCGGTGGGCTGGCAGGCGGTAAATTTTCCCTTTAGATTGCGTTGTCTTGGTCACTCCTGCTTGAAAGACCTGATGCCCCTAGCCAGCCCCCATAACTAAACCCCAGCTAAATCGTCATAATAGTCTCCCAATGAATACTGCTAATTTTCCTTGGCTAACGACGGTGATTCTATTCCCGATCGTTGCCTCTTTATTGATTCCGTTTATCCCCGATAAAGAGGGTAAGACGATACGGTGGTATGCCCTGATTATTGGGCTGATTGACTTTGCCATCCTGTCCTACGCCTTTTACACCCAGTACGACCTCTCCAATCCAGGAATGCAATTGGTGGAAAGCTACACATGGGTGCCGTCGCTGGATCTGAAATGGTCAGTCGGTGCGGATGGATTGTCCATGCCACTGATTTTGCTGACTGGCTTTATTTCCACACTGGCGATCCTGGCATCGTGGCCCGTCACCCTAAAGCCAAAGCTGTTCTACTTTTTGATGTTGGCGATGTACGGCGGGCAGATTGGGGTGTTTGCCGTGCAGGATATGCTGCTGTTCTTCCTGATGTGGGAGCTGGAGCTGATCCCGGTCTATTTGTTGCTGTCGATTTGGGGTGGGAAGAAACGCCTCTACGCTGCCACCAAATTTATTTTGTATACGGCGGGCGGCTCCCTGTTCATTTTAGTGGCGGCGCTGGCAATGGCGTTTTATGGCGATACGGTCACGTTTGACATGCGATCGCTGATGGCGAAAGACTTTCCCCTCCAGTTCCAACTGCTCACCTACGCGGCGTTTCTGATCGCCTACGCCGTGAAGTTACCAATTTTTCCACTGCATACTTGGCTGCCGGATGCCCACGGAGAAGCCACGGCTCCGGTGCACATGCTGCTGGCAGGAATTCTCCTAAAAATGGGTGGCTATGCCCTAATTCGGATGAATGTGGAGATGTTGCCCGATGCCCACGTCTATTTTGCGCCGATCCTGGTGATCTTGGGGGTGGTAAATATCATCTATGCCGCTCTGACCTCGTTTGCCCAGCGCAACTTGAAGCGCAAGATTGCCTACTCCTCCATCTCCCATATGGGGTTTGTGTTGATTGGAATGGCATCTTTCACCAACTTGGGGTTGAGTGGGGCGATGCTGCAAATGGTGTCGCACGGGTTGATTGGAGCGAGTTTGTTCTTTTTGGTGGGGGCAACCTACGATCGCACCCACACCCTGATCCTGGATGAGATGGGTGGCGTTGGCAAGCAAATGCCCAAGATCTTTGCCATGTTCACGGCTTGTTCGCTGGCATCGCTGGCGTTACCTGGCATGAGTGGGTTTGTGGCAGAGCTGATGGTGTTTGTGGGATTTGCCACCAGCGATGCCTACAGTTTTACCTTCAAGCTGATCACGATCGTGCTTGCTGCTGTCGGTGTGATTCTCACGCCCATCTACTTGCTATCAATGCTGCGGGAGATCTTCTACGGTCCGGAGAACAAGGAACTCACCTCCCACGAGGTGCTAGTCGATGCGGAACCACGGGAGGTGTTTATCATTGCCTGTCTGCTGATTCCAATTATTGGGATTGGATTTTACCCCAAGCTGATCACGCAGCTCTACGATTCTAAGACGCTGCAAATCACCGACTCGGTGCAAAACTCCCTGACGACGCGGGAGGAGCGCAAAGCCAATCCAGAGGTGTTGCAGGCAGAGCGATCGCCCGCGATCGGGGAAAGTTAGTTGGCTTAATTGGCAACTGGTTGAATTCCAATACAAACTCCCGGCTTTTTAGGAAGTCGGGAATTTTTTTATCCAATCCCTCCTTAAACTACTGGTAGTGGTATTTGAGTAATGATTTTGTGGGGCGGGCGCAGTCCGCCGCAAAATCATTACAGGTTTAGGACTACCAAACTACTAGAGGATAGGTTAAGGAGTTGCGGTGATGAATAACCCGATCGCCCATCGTCGTTATGCCGTTCTAGGAACCGGAGCATTAGGCGGTTTCTATGGGGCGCGATTGCAGCAGGCGGGTATCGAGGTACATTTTCTTCTGCGTAGTGATTATGACTACGTTCGGCAGCACGGGCTAGTGATCAAATCTCCCGATGGCGATTTTACCCTACCTCATGTCTATGCCTATCGGGATGTCCAGACTATGCCTGCCTGCGATGTAGTCGTAGTTGCTTTAAAGAGCACTCAAAATCATTTACTTCCCCAGCTTTTGCCGAGGGTGCTCAAGGAGGATGGCGTGGTGTTGCTGCTGCAAAATGGGTTAGGCATGGAGCCGGGGGTGGCGGAAATTGTGGGAGCCGATCGGGTGATTGGCGGACTCTGTTTTATCTGCTCCAACAAAATTGCACCAGGGCAAATTCACCATTTGGATTACAAGAAGATCGTGTTTGGGGAATATGCAGATGGCTATGCTCCCCGTGCGATTGGTCGATCGCCTTCAGCAAATCGCGACGGACTTTGAACAAGCAAGCATTCCGATCGAACTGACGGAGGATCTATGCCAAGCTCGGTGGCAAAAGCTGGTGTGGAACATTCCCTTCAACGGCTTGTCGGTGGTGTTGAACGCTCAGACCGATGCGATGATGACAGATCCGGCAGTGCGCCAACTGGCAAGTGAACTAATGGCGGAAGTGTTGGCGGGGGCGGCAGCGTGCGATCGCACCATCCCTGACTCTTTCATCGACACCATGCTAGACCACACCGCCAAAATGAAGCCCTACCGCACCAGCATGAAGATCGATTTTGACGAACGCCGCCCACTGGAGCTAGAGGCAATTTTTGCCAATCCGTTGCAGATGGCTGCCCAAGCTCAAGTTAGGTTGCCTCGGATTGAAATGCTTTATCAGCAATTGCAATTTCTCGATCGACAGAATCGCAGCTAACCCTGTTCCAAATACTCCAGCAGCATCGATCGCACTGGCGAGATACTTTTATACGCTTGCATCGCAGCAGGCATTTGCTGAATGGCGATCGCCAATTTTTCGGCAACGTCTCGATCGGCAACCAGTTGCTCAAGTGGGTGTAGATAGGAGCGAATGGTAAATAGAACAGTGTCGCTGATGGGCATCCGTCGTAGAGTCTGGCGCTCCACCCGCAACCACAGGTGCTTTCCCAAATTCTCGCGAGTCGCTTGGGAAGAAAGCACCATTGGGGCGGCATCGGCAAGAAAGAGCTTGGGGGTATCAACCAAACTCCAATTGAGCCGATACCCTGGATGTTCAACTTTGAGGCGATCGAAAAACTGATCCACCGGGCGTTCTAATTTGCTTGGGTAATCGGGAATGTGTTCATGGATCGAGGTGATCGGTTGTCCCATCTTCTCCTGAAGCCGCCAGCGCGAAGGGAAGCAAACGGAGGCGGCAGAGAGACTATAGCCACGATCGCTCGGCAACATTAAACAGAGATCTTCTTGAACCAACCGACCTGCCAGATCTAGGGGATTCTCCTTAAAATCGTTGAGATTCCAGCTTTGATGGATGAGGGTGTTGTACAGGCGATCGCCCTGCCGCTGATAGTACTGGGGAAAATGTTCTAGTAGATGAGCCACCAGTGTATCTAATACTTCTTGCTGGGCAACTTGACTGCCAGGGAGACTGGCAAACACTTGATTGTGCCGTTCAGTAAGCAGGGTGTGCTTGAGGGTGACTTGCTCAACAAACGTCTGATCGATTTCAATCCACTCGGCAAATGCCAAGGGTTTCAGTCCTAGCGCCAATCGCCAGCCATCCATGAAAGGGAGATATTTGGGTCTCATCATCTTCGATTAATCATCAACAGGGTCAGGGAGTTGCCAAAGCTGGATCGTACCATTCTCCCCATTTGTAGCAATTTGATTAGTCGGAGCAATCACAAACTCGTTCACATGGGTTTTGAACCCTGCCAGTGTATATAGCACATCGCCCGTATTCAGCTCCCACACCTTAATGGTTTTGTCGGCACTGCCGCTGAGCAGGGTGTGTCCATCATCGTAGAGTTGCAGCACATTGATGGCAGCAGTGTGTTGCTTGAGGCTCAGCAGTTCCGCCGCTGTGGTCAAATTCCATACCTTGATCACTCCGTCCGCTGCCCCGCTGATGAGGCGTTGCCCATCTAGACTGACCAACAAACTGTTGACCGGACTGGTGTGTCCTTCAAAGGTTTGAACCTCCTTGCCTGTGCTGACATCCCACGATCGCACCCCCCCATTGGCATCGCCGCTGATCAACCAGCGCCCATCGCGGCTAGTGATTAGGGCATTAATGGCGCTGGAATGCCCCGTCAGTGTGTTGCGCAATTCACCCGTTTGAAAATCCCAGATTTTAATCTCGCCATCCGCCCCACCGCTAAATAGCAGTTGTCCGGTGTGGCTAATCAACACGGTGTTGACAAACTGATGTGTCCCTGGAGTGTACGCTCGATCGCCCCGGTTTGGCGATTCCAAATTCGGATGGTTTTGTCGGCGCTGCCACTGACGATCGCCTGTCCATCGGGGCTAACGGCAACGGTGTTGACGAAGCTGGTGTGACCCGCTAGTGTCTGTTGGGGTGTGGTGCTTTGCCAATCCCACAGCTTAATGGTGTTATCGGCACCGCCGCTGACAAATGTTTGCCCACCAGGGCTAACGGCAAGGGTATTGATGCTTCCCTGATGACCTTGCAAGCTCCTCACCAGAGTGACCTGTTCGATCGCCACTACGGAAGGTAGCCCCAGGCGGTAGCCCCACACGCCAACTCCAACTACCCCAAGTGCTAAGGTGGCGGCTGCAAAGACCCAGTGGCGATTGACGGTTTTTAAGGAACGTAGGGGGTGGCTAAGAACCTGGGCAACCGTCGCTGCGGGCATACGAGTGGCGGGGACTCCCGTGGGGCTACTGGGCAGCGATCGCGCTAGATGGGTGAGCGTGTCCAACAAATCCTGAGTGGTTTGGGGGCGATCGCTAACACTGGGAGCAATCAGGCGATCGATGAAATCTGCCAACTGGGGAGAAATATCTGCGTAATGACGCCACTGAAAGGCGTTGTGAATCGGATCATAGATCCCGGCATCGGTGGGCAGTTTGCCCGTGAGCAAATAGATAAAAGTACGCCCGACCGCATAGAAATCCGATTGGGGAACCGCTTGCCCCTGTTCCTGTTCTGGGGGAGTGTAGCCAGCAGAACTGATGCGAGTAACACCGCTCGATCCATCGGTGAGATGGGCAAGGTAGGTGTGGGTCATCTCCCGTGCTGCACCAAAATCGACTAGGACGAGTTGTCCGCTCGATCGCAGCATAATATTTTCTGGTTTGATGTCGCGGTGAAAATAGTTTTTCCCATGGATTAGGTGCAGAATTTCCGCCAGTTGCTTCAACCAATTCAACGCCTGTTTCTCGCTGATGGGATGGTTGCCCTGCTGCTTCATCCACTCCCGCAAGTTGGGACCATCGATCTTCTCCATAATGATGCAGTGCAACACCCCCGATCCATCGCGGGGGAGAAACTGAAAGTATCCCTTGGGTTCGATCAGCGGGATGCCAGGATGGTGGAGCTCGCTCAGCACTTCTGCTTCCTGTTGAAACAGCTCCACCGCTTTGCTGTTGGCGTTGTAGTTATCTTTGAGAACTTTGAGAATCTTGGGAATGCTGCGATCGTACGCTTCATAGACATTGCCAAAACCGCTTTTGTCACTAATTAGCCGCAGCACCCGGTAGCGGTTTTGCAGAATCAAATCTGATCCACAACTTTGGCAAAATCGATTGCCATCATTACCAGGGTGGTCGGGTTCAAGGCAACGGGGATTAATACAAAGGCTCATAGCAAACGCGATCGGTAGATGATGCCCAGCCTATCAGTCAACACAGAGAAACAAGCGGCATGGATCAGACGGAAGACGCAAGGCAGGGATGACAGCCGCAATGCTACCCATCATTCCC
Organism: Leptolyngbyaceae cyanobacterium SL_7_1; assembly: GCA_012032525.1. Classification (GTDB taxonomy): domain Bacteria; phylum Cyanobacteriota; class Cyanobacteriia; order Elainellales; family Elainellaceae; genus JAAUSV01. The sequence continues at coordinate 3,300 of JAAUSV010000002.1, read as the reverse complement.
CCCAATCCCAAATCCTCCCTCATCCACGGCGCAGTTTTAATTGAACCGTACTCACCTTCAGAATACGACTCCTTCCCAATGCTTGTCGCTGATCTCTGGTGGCTTAACTCAAAACTTAAACTTCTAAGGAGCAATTAGCAATTAGCGGTTAGCGATTAGCCGGAAGGGGGGTGCGATCGCTACAATCTCATCATCCCCTGTTCTGTCCCATCCTATATTTGTCATGTTCCCCCACCTGATCGGCTCTCAGCGCAACTGGTTTTGGCGAGGATGGCGGATTCGCTACACCTACATTCGGGCAATCTCTGTTGATGCTCAAACATCTCTGCCAGTGGTGTTTATTCACGGATTTGGGTCGTCGTTGCAACAATGGCGATCGAACCTGCAAGCCCTCAGCCAGCATCACACCATCTATGCAATTGACCTGTTAGGTTTTGGGGCATCGGAGAAGGCTGCGACCAATTACAGCACCAAGCTTTGGGCAGAGCAGATTTATGAATTTTGGCGATCGTTCATTGGTCAGCCGATGGTGTTGATCGGGCATTCCTTGGGGGCAGTGGTGGCACTGGCGGCGGCGGTGGCGCACCCAGAGATGATGGCGGGCTTGGTCTTGCTGACGTTGCCACCTGCCCGACAGGAGTTGAATTCGTCTCGACTGTTTGCCCTTGCCAGTACGGTTGAGGGATGGTTTGCTAACCCGTTGCTATTGCGACCCGCCTTCTGGCTATTCCGTCAGCCCCGATTTCTCAAGGTGGTATTAACAGCCGCCTATAGCGATCGCACCTACGTGACAAATGAATTGATTACCAGCTTTACGGCTCCGACGCTCGATCGGGGGGCGGCGGGGGTGTTTTCTCGCTTGGCAAAGGCACGAACACAGGCAGATTACACCCCTGAAATTGGGAAGCTCCTGCCGCAGTGCCGATCGCCCATTCTAGTGTTGTGGGGAGAACGCGATCGGGTAGTTCCCTTGACCCAGGGCAAGCAATTACCTTCCCTCAATCCTCAGTTGAAATTGGTTGAAATTCCCAATGCGGGGCACTGTTTGTATGATGAATGTGCTGAGCAAATTAATCAGATGATTTTAGATTGGATTGAGGATGAACTGAGTTTGAAGGACTACCAGTATTCATGAAAACCTTTGCTTTAAGACTGCATCCGGGGGATGATTTACGACTCTGTTTAAAGCAATTTGCTCAGGATTATGCTTTGCAAGCAGGATGTGTTTTGAGTGCGATCGGTAGTTTGAAACAAGCAACTCTACGGTTTTCCAATCAACCAGAAGGTCGGATCATTCATGATATGTTTGAGGTGATTTCTCTGGCAGGAACGTTATCAATTCATGGAGTGCATTTACACATGGCGATCGCGGATAACCAAGGATCAGTTCTTGGCGGACACTTGATGGAGGGTTGTTTGATTTACACTACAGCAGAGATTGTCATTGGTGAGCTAGAAGGAGTCATGTTTGAGCGGGCGATCGATCGGCAAACAGGATTTTTGGAATTGAATATTAGAGAGATTAATGGTTAGTAGAATTCTTGTTGCGTTAGATCCCCGGCTTCTCCAAGAAGCCGGGGATCTGATTCTTGAAGTTATACCTTTAATACATTCGATCGCTGTAAAAACTCCATAGGATAGGGAGCACGATCGCCCACTTCACTGTTCTGAAACAACACAGTAAATGCCCCTGCTCCCAACCCTGTTTGAGGAAACATGCGATAACACGGAAATGTTGCGATATGGGATTGGTAACTCGTTAAGTGGGGAATGGCGATCGGTTTGAATTGGGGAAATCGGCTTATTAGCCAATCACTCACTTGCTCATTTTCCTCAACGGAATAGGCACAGGTCATGTAGGCTAAATAGCCCTGGGGCGCAACCAATTGAGCAGAATTGGCTAAAATTCGTTTTTGGCGATTAGCATTTTTATTGATCGTTACTGGATGGAAACATCCCGGTGCCTTGTCGCCTTTAGCGACCAATGATTGCCCAGTGCAAGGAGCATCGACAATCACTAGATCGGCACTCCCAACAATTTCTTCGGCTAGGATTTTGGAATCGATGTGTAGGACGAGCGGCTTTTCAACCTGACACCGTTTCAAGTTGGAGATTAACGCTCCCAATCGTTTACCAATTACCTCATTACAAATCAATTGATTAGGGTGTAACGCTCTCCAGGCAAACAAACTTTTACCTCCTGGAGAGGCACACATATCGACCACAACTGGAGTTGATCGCTCGATCGTCAAAATCGGAGAAATCGCAAATATAGAAGAGAAATCTAAACAATAAAACTTCCCCTGCTGATGGAGATCGTGTTTTCCGGGTTTTTCACCCATGGCAAGGCGATCGACAAAGTGAGGTTGCCAATCTAGGGGTGGTTCCACCGGAAACGGCAGGGATTCTGGTTTCGGCTGCATCCACAGAATCGAGGGATGGAAGGGTTGGGGATGGCTTAATGCCTGAACAAATTGGGCTTGTTCCCTGGAATCGTCAAACAAACGCTGGCTAAATTTGGTCAATAACCTGGACGCTTCCATGACAACAGCACTGATAAAGGGAGTTATTGGGCGATCGGCAGGGCGATCGGCTCCGCCAACCCATGTCGATATTGATGAATCAGCCGTTGAGCCGTTTCTAAGTCAGAGAGCCCAGCCGCATCTATAGACTGAATCGAGACCCGACGACGTTCTAGATCATAGCGGTACGTCTTATCGTAGTAGTCCAAGATTAGATCAAATGCCTCTGCCAATTTGCCTTCGCGCAGCAGGGCGATTGCCTGTTGAGTCCGCAATCCCCCCAACCGCTTGCCAATCCGTTGAGTGGCGGCGACCAAGTCCTCCATGGCGGCTGTCCCATAGATTTTGACCAGCAAATCAAGCCGTTCCTGACGAGGGCGGAGGATCTCCAGGACGGTAGCCTGTTCCATCTGCTGAAAGATAGCAGCGGGAATGCGGCAAAGTCCGATGCGTTTGCTTTCAGCCTCCAACCACAGGGGGCGATCGGGGTGAAAATGGCTCCACTGCATGGCAACCCGATTTTCAAATTGCTCATTGGTGGGCTGGGGGGGTAGCCCCAATCCCCCAAGCTGCTGCCCCGATGGCTGGCGAGCTGTTCGAGGTCGAGGACCTGTTCCCCCTGGGCTGCCAACTCTGTCAGAACGGCGGTTTTGCAGTGCCGTCATCCCACCAACGGATCGAGCGATCGATCGCGGTTCGTTAAAACAAGGCAAATGCCCACTGGCGAAAGGCTTTGTAGCCTCCAATCAGCAGGGAAATTTGAAACCCTGCCAGCTCC